>PBYL01000149.1 GCA_002729595.1 Thalassovita sp.
CTGATGAAATCAGCAATTTGTTGCATGGTTTAAATGGATTGTATGTGCCATCGGGAGGTTCAGGAGCGCCCACTCGTGGTAGGCTAGATATTTTGCCAACAGGTAAGAATTTCTATTCGGTAGATGTGCGAACTGTTCCAACTCCTTCTGCCTATGAGATTGGACAGAAAAGTGCCAAAATGCTCATTGAGCGCTACATGCAAGAAAATGGAGAATATCCGACTACCATTGGCTTAACTGCTTGGGGAACTTCCAACATGCGAACTGGTGGCGATGATATTGCACAGGCTTTGGCTTTAATTGGTGTTCGACCAGTTTGGGAAGGTAAAAATCGCAGAGTAAGAGATTTTGAGGTGATTTCTTTATTAGAATTGCGCAGACCAAGAGTAGATGTTGTGTTAAGAATTTCAGGATTTTTTCGCGATGCTTTTCCAGATTTGATTTCTCTGTTTAATTCAGCAGTAGAAAAAGTGGCAATGCTGGATGAAGATTTGGAAGATAATCCGTTAAAAAAACGATATTTGGAGGAGCAAAAAACTTGGTTAGAAAAGGGAATTAGTGAAAATTTGGCGAAAGAGCGAGCGCTTTTCAGGGTATTTGGTTCTAAGCCTGGCGCCTATGGAGCTGGTTTGCAAGAAATGATTGAGGGTAGAAACTGGACTACGCAAAACGATTTGGCAAGCATCTACATTAATTGGAGTGGCTATGCGTATTACGGGAAGAAAAATGAGGGAAGGTCAGCGCATGAAGTGTTTAAGAAAAGGCTATCTACAGTGGATGTGGTGATGCAAAATCAAGATAATCGTGAGCATGACTTGCTAGATTCGGATGACTATTACCAGTTTCATGGCGGGTTAACGGCTGCGGTTACTTCGCAAAAAGAAGAATCGCCAACGGTTTATTTCGGAGATAACTCTCGACCAGAAAACCCAAGGGTAAAATCTTTGAAAGAAGAATTATTAAAGGTTTATCGCTCACGTGTAGTCAATCCGAAGTGGATAAAAGGCATGCAAGATCATGGTTATAAAGGTGCTTTTGAGATGGCTGCCACAATGGATTATATGTTTGCCTACGATGCAACAACAGGTTTGATTGAGGATTTTATGTATGAGGGGATTTCTGAAGCTTATTTGATGGAAGAAAAGAATCAGGAGTTTATCAGAGAGCATAATCCTTGGGCTTTAAAAGATATGAGTGAGAGAATGTTGGAAGCTATTCAGCGAGGAATGTGGAAAAATCCATCCGAAGAAATGGTAGAAAAACTCAAACAACTCTACCTCGACACCGAATCCGATTTAGAAGAGTGAATGAAGTTGATAAATTACTGTAAATAATTTGAATATGTATCGTCCATTAATGCTTGTAGGAACTGCTTCGGATGTTGGAAAAAGCATCCTTTGTGCTGCATTTTGCCGCATCTTTAAGCAAGATGGTTTGCAACCGGCTCCTTTTAAAGCACAAAACATGTCGCTAAATAGTTATGCCACACCAGATGGTTTAGAGTTGGGTAGAGCGCAGGCTGTACAAGCAGAAGCTGCTGGTGTTCCTTGTCACACAGATATGAATCCGGTATTGCTAAAACCAAACAGCCACACCAGTTCGCAAGTAGTGTTGAATGGAAAACCTTATGGCAATCAATCAGCCTACAGCTACTTTAAAAGAGAGGGAAGACAGCATTTATTCCAAGAAGCATTTAATGCGTTTGAGCGACTCAATCAAAGATATAGCCCTGTGGTGATGGAAGGAGCCGGGAGTATTTCTGAATTGAATCTCAAGAAAAACGATATTACCAATATGGCGATGGCGACCAAAGCCGGAGCAGCTACTTTGTTGGTTGGAGATATTGATCGGGGAGGAGTTTTCGGTAGTGTTTATGGTTCTATCAGGTTGTTGCCAGACCATGAGCGAGATGCCATTAAAGGAATTTTGATTAATAAGTTTAGAGGTGATGCTCGACTTTTTGAAGATGGCAAAAAAATACTAGAAGACATTACTGGCAAGCCGGTTTTAGGAGTAATTCCTTATCTGGAAAATATGGGACTCGAAGAAGAAGATTCTGTGGCTTTGGAAAGGCAAAAACGTTTCCCGATTTATGGGATGGTAAACATTGCGATTCCTCGTTTGCCAAGGCTTTCTAATTACACCGACTTTGCTGTTTTCAATCTGGTTTCAGGAGTAAATTTGTTTTACACAGACAATCCTGATTTTGTAAAAGCGGCAGATATTGTCATTTTACCCGGCTCTAAAAATACCATTGAAGATTTGCTCTGGCTCAAAGAAAAAGGCTTAGCCGATGCTATTCTCCATGTTTATTCAGCAGGGAAAAAGGTGATTGGTATTTGTGGCGGTTATCAGATGTTGGGTAAAAGTATTGAAGACCCTTACCAAGTAGAATCTGATTTAGGTGAGGTGAAAGGTTTGGGTATTCTTCCTGTAAAAACCATTCTTTCCAAAGAAAAAACTACTGTGCAGCAGCGCTTCCAATTTCAAGACAAAGATGAATTGTGCAAAGCCTATGAAATCCACATGGGTGAAACGATGATTATTGATGAAACGAAGACTTTGAACATATTGAAAGATGGAAAAACAGAAGGTTGCCAGATGAATAATTGTTGGGGTACTTACCTACACGGTATTTTGGATAATGCATCTGTTTTACAAGATTTATTAGCTCCATTCGGTATTCACATTCCTGAATTGGATTACGAAGCTTATAAAGAAAACGAATACAACCGATTGGCAGATCATGTGAGGGAATTTGTGGATATGGATGCGATTTATAAAATGATTCTGCCATCATAATTTTGTTGAACCATGCTTTACGGACACGGAGACGATTTACATGCTTTTGAGAAAGCACAAATCACAGCAAATTTCAGTACCAATGTTTGGCCGGAAGGCCCTCATCCTTTGCTTTTATCCAAACTTGCAGCGTCTATAAAACAACTGGATGCTTATCCGGAACCAGCCGGAAAACCATTTGTTGAGCAATTATCTGCTTTTTATAATGTGTCTGCTCAGCATTTTCTGGCAACCAATGGCACAGCCGATGCAATTTATTTAATTGCCCAAGTTTTCAGGAAACGAACAGTAACTATCTTCATTCCTACTTTTGCAGAATATGAAGATGCGGCAAGGCTCCATCAAATTGAATGCAGCTTTTGTAATTGGAATGAAATTGAAAAAATCCCCAAACTCTCAACAGATTTGGCTTTTATCTGCCATCCCAATAATCCAACTGGGCAAATTGTAGCAACCGAAATTCTGGAAGCTTTCATCAAAAAAAATCCTGAGACTTTATTTATTATAGACGAAGCTTATGAAGGTTTTTTAAAACATAGTCAAAGTTTATTAAGTCGAATTGATAGTTTTAAAAATGTACTTTTACTGAGGTCGCTTACTAAACTTTTCGCTTTACCGGGTTTGCGTTTGGGTTATATTTCTGGCCATCCATCCATCATCCAAAAAATAAGCGAATATAAGCCGCCTTGGTCTGTAAATTCTCTGGCAGTTCAAGCAGGTGTATTCATCTTTCAAGATTATGAGATGTATTTGCCAGATGTAATAGCTTTGCTCGAAGAGACTCAGTGGTTTTTAAATGAGGTAAAACAAATAGATGGCTTAGAAGCTATGGAAACATTGACCAATTTCTTTTTGGTGAAATCTTTATTTGCAGAAGCGAAACAACTCAAAGTCTATTTGGCAGGGAAAGGAATGCTGATAAGAGATGCGGCTAACTTTCGAGGTTTGTCTCCAAACTATTTTAGACTGGCGACATTGCAAAGGGAAAAAAATCAACAATTGATAAACGAATTAAAGCTATGGAATCCGAACAGTTGATGCAGGTAATTGCTCCACTTGTGATAGGTTATTTGTTGGATTTACTATTGGCCGACCCTGAAACTTGGCCACATCCTATTCGCTTATTTGGCAACATGGCTTACAAAACCGAGAAGCTATTCAACAAAGGCAAAGCTAGATTTTTAAAGGGAGGCATTAGTGCAAGCACATTAATTATCACTGTTTATTTGTGTTTCTATTTCGCAGATCAATGGCTTTTATCATTCAATATATGGCTTAAAATTGCTTTCGATTCTTTGTTTGTCTACTGGGGTATTGCCAATAAATCACTTATTAATGAAGTCTCCAATGTGTTTAAAGCACTATACGAAGGCTTAGAAAAAGGGAGAAAACAACTTTCTAGAATTGTTGGCAGAGACACCTCAAAACTAAATGACGAACAAATAAAAATTGCTGCCCTCGAATCATTATCTGAAAATTTGAGTGATGGAACCATAGCACCACTTTTTTTCTATGCGCTTTTAGGAGTTCCCGGCATCATGGCTTACAAAATGACCAACACACTGGATTCTATGTGGGGTTATAGGAATGAACGCTTCGAGCAATTCGGAAAATTTGCTGCCCGATTTGACGACCTTCTCAATTTTATTCCGGCAAGATTAACAGCATTTTTCATGGGATTGCTGGCTTTCAACTTGAAAGCTTTTAAATTTACCCTGCGTTATGGAAAATTACATAAAAGTCCGAATGCCGGATATCCCGAAGCTGCATTGGCGGGCATACTGGATTGTAGATTTGGCGGCCCTAATATTTACCATGGGGAGCTTGTAGAGAAGCCTTTTATTGGAGAAAATCAGAAGAATCCTGCAAAAAAAGATCTTGAAAAAGCAATGAGGCTAAATCATCTGGTTACAGCTGGTTTTGTGTTGGGTGTTGCTATGTTGTATTGCTTATATTACTTATGATAAAAAGGATTGTGATAACTGGTGGTCCCGGTGCCGGGAAAACCACACTGATTAATATGCTCGAAGAATTAGGTTTTTTGGTGAGTCATGAAGTGAGCAGAAAACTAATAAAACAAGAAGCCAAAAAGAAAGATGGCGTTTTGCCATGGAAAAACCTGCCGCTATTTGCCGAAAAAGCTTGTTTAGCAATGAAAAAAGAATGGAGTTATCCTGTAGAAGCTACTCCATATGGAAATATTACGCCATTAAAACCATTGTTTGTTTTTTACGATCGTGGTTTGCCAGACATAGAAGCTTATTTGCTCAATGCAAAAGAGATTGTTAGTAATAGCATAGATAAAGTGATTTCTGCTTGCCGCTATCAGAAAAAGGTTTTTTGGTGTGCTCCTTGGGAAGATATTTATGTACAAGACCCTGAACGACCCCAAGATTTTCAGTTGGCTAAAGACTTGGGTATTACTATTAAGCAGGTGTATGAATATTACGATTATCAGGTAATAGAAGTGCCGAAAGATACACCTAGCCAGCGAGTAGATTTTATACTGGGAAATCTGGAATAAGTGCTTAAACTGATATAAATCAGGGATTATTCTTACAGAATTATATTTATTATTTAAAAATACCTACTACCTTTGAATTGTAAATGGTTGTCTGCCCTAGGTAGACATGAAAGGGAATTTGGTGAAAATCCAAAACAGTCCCCGCTGCTGTAATCCTGAAATTAGTTTGTATTGAAACATGGAATATGAATCGATCAAAATAATTTCTGTGCTTCAACCCCTACCTTCGCCACTACCCTGTAAAGGGTGGGAAGGCCGTTAGAAGCCGGGAAAGTCAGAAGACCTGCCATTTTCATTAAGAATCTGAGTGCTTTCGGGTGAAAAGTATTCATGTGATGCAGTTTTTAGCATTTGGTTTTAGAAAAATTTATGGGATAGCTATGTCTGATCAGCATGAAAATCCTTTGGCATTTAATTACAGTGCCTTTCTATGTCTTTTGTTTCTTGTGTCACGAGATAAACTATAAGTAATTCATAATGAATTGCTTATAGTGATAAATATTTCATTCAACATTTTTTAAAATTAAAAAAATGAGACAGGCTAAGTTTAACCTTGCTTTACTATTTATATGTACAGGGTTAATGTTTACACCGCTATTTGCACAAACTACTTCAACAGGAAAGATTGTTACAGGAATTGTAGAAGGAAGGGAAGGACCGCTTACAGGTGCTGCAATTATTGAAAAAGGTACACAGAATGGCACGATCACAGATATGCAAGGAAAATTCAGGCTATCTGTGCAACAAACAGAACCAGTATTGATCGTACGATTTCAAGGTTTTGAAGCCCAAGAGATTAAAGTGGAAAATCTGAATGCTCCTTTAAAAATTAGTTTAGTAGAAAGTGTTTCTGAGTTAGATCATGTAATTGTTACTGCTACTCGTGCACCAAAAGACATCGAAAATGTTCCTCAAAAAGTAAAGGTAATCAGCCGCAAAGATATTGATATGACGGTTGCTAGCGACATGAGCGACCTAGTAAAGAAAACTGCTGGGGTTGATATTATCCAATATCCGGGAATGCTTGCTGGTGTGGGTATAAGAGGTTTTCGCCCAGAGTATTCAGGCATTAACCAGAAAACATTGGTATTGGTAGATGGTCGTCCGGCGGGTTCATCTAATTTAGCTACCCTCACTATGGATAATATCGAAAGAGTAGAGGTATTGAAAGGGCCGGCTTCTGCTTTGTATGGTGCACAGGCAATGGGCGGTGTCATCAACATCATTACAAAAAAATCTAAAGGAGCTTTAAAAGGGAGAGTGTTTGCAGGAATCGGCAGTTTCGGTATTACACAAGGTGGTTTTTCTGTAGGAGGAGACATTGCCGAAAACCTCGATTTTGATGTGAGTTTTAACAATTATAATCAGAGTAAAGATTATAAAATAGGAAAAGGAAACCTGTTTAGAGATGCTTTTGGTTGGGATGAAGCTACTCGAATTTTATGGACTGAGCAAGGCAAAGAAGAAGTGTCTATTGCAGATACCATTGGCGATGGAGATACCAGACCTAATACTACTTATAGTAAATACAATGCATCAGTGAGGCTCGGTTATAATCTAAATGACAACTGGCGAATAGATATTAAAGGAGATAGATTTCTCGCGAATGATGTGAACACGCCGGGAGATATTACAGATGGAAGTCTCTCACCTGGACTCAAAGATTTAAGCAGATACGGTGGTGATGTGATTTTAACAGGAGCTATTTCTGAGGGTAATCATCTAACGGCTAAATTTTTTGCAGCAAAAGAAGAAACTCAGAACTACAGAGTAAGTGTGAACGACTCAACCACTATTAGGACGCAGTATGTGAGAAGCAATAACCAACTTAATTGGATTGGTGGTCAGGTGATGGATAGACAGCGTTTGGGTGATCATTTTCTTACTGTAGGGCTTGATGTAAATAGCATAGAGCAAGAGAATTTTTCTTATAGTAGTACTGGTGCGCAAAGTTCAGTTTCTGTAAGTTCACCAAACTTTACGCAAACCACTACTGGTCTTTATGCACAAGGAGAATTAAATTTTCTGGATAATAAATTAAACCTAACAGCTGGTATTCGTTACGAAAATATCAATTACGATATTACTGGAACCAATTTATTTCCATCCCGCTCGCAAAACAATAATGTAGTAACTCCAAGTATTGGCGTAAACTTCAACTTTGCGGAAAATCTTTATTTACATTCTACATTCGGAACGGCTTATACAACAGTTGATGTGTTTTCAATTGCAGGTTATAGCGAAACAGAAGTAAGCACAGATACAGTAGATGTTTTTAGAGGAAACCCAGACCTCGAAAACCAAAGTAGCCAGACTTTTGATATTGGGCTTCGTTATAGCAAACCAGACAATGGTTTCTCTGCTGATCTTACCTTTTTCTACACCAGTTTCGACAACAATGTAGTTTCAACAGTTAGCCAATACCCAGACCAATTGGCAGAAAGTGGTGCTGTTATTCGTAACTTAAATAGTTATGCCAATGCAGAAAGCACCACACTTTCTGGACTTGAGTTAGATGTAAATTATCGCATCAATAAAAGCTTGGGCGTATTTGTAAATGGAGTTTACATATTAAAAGCTGAGGAGATAAGAGAAATTTACAGACAACCCGATCCACTTACATTAGACATGCACAATGTGGCTAATCTCTCATTAAACTATGGAGTTGATTATAGCAAAAAATGGTTTTCTACCAGATTATCTGGCAGATATGTAGGTCGCCGATTCGATACAGATTGGGGTTACTATTTAAGTTCAGACAATGGCTACGGCACTGGTAACTATGCTGATGTAAAATATGCTTCATTTATGGTGATAGACTGGGTGGCTAACTTCAAATTAAAAAACAATCAGCTTAGTCTGATGATCAACAACTTAACCGATGAAAATTACTACGAAAAAAGAGGATATAACCTGATGGGCAGAAATATGCAATTGCGCTATACGCTGTACTTCGGGCAATAAAATTTAATCTAGAATTTTTTTATGGGAAAAGACTTAAGTAAAGTAGAAACCACTTTCTATTTCTGCGATGGAGGATCATGCCGCAAAGCCGGCAGTGATCTTCCTTTGCGTTCAGCCCGTGCCTATTTGCGAAATGCGCAGTTATGGGAAAACACCCATACTGTTCGCACCAGATGTAATGGCCGCTGCGAAGATGCACCAACTTGCATTGTACAACCGGGAAATTATTGGTACAAGCACCTCGACACAGTAAATGTGGTAGACATTATTCAGTCTCACATCGATGAGGAAAAGCCTGTATCAGCGCATTTAATTTTTCAGGATGGTTGGGAGCAAATGCAGTCAGAAAAAGAAAGGCCAGCAGCCAAAGACAGTTTTTTTGTAGAAAAAGAAGATGCCGAACTAGGGCAAGTATTTATGGCGAGAGGTTTTACTTCAGATCAGTATACTTATCCTTTACTGGTTTTTTTGATGTCTCATAAAGAACACGTAAGTATTACAAAACCTTGTGGTACAACGCTTTCATTTAGTAACTTGCAACATTTTGAATATGTAGATACTTACAAAGCTAAGTTGCAATGGGAAGAAACCAATTTTGAAATTACACTCGGATTGGTGCCAAAAACAGAGCCATTGGACTTGCAACAGTCTAAAGTGAGTGTGACAGATTTTTTCTATTCTGAGCAGAAACGCGGTGTTCGCTTTAAAAATAAGTTAGGGAAACATTTAGCCACTTTGATGTTTGAACCCGAAAACACAGCTATTTGGGACTATTGCCTAAAAGTGCAATTGAACATGTTAAGTGGAGAGCGAATCGCAGAAAGATAAAAGATTACGATTTTACAAGCTATTTAAAACATACATAACCTGATAAGTAATTATAAAATGAAGATTTACACTAAGAAAGGAGATACTGGCAAAACGGGTACATTTGGCGGCAAAAGAGAAGATAAAGATTCTGCCAGAATAGAATGTAATGGCACTTTAGATGAAGCGAACTCAACTATTGGTTTGTTAAGAGCGAAGTTAGGAGAGGGGCATCTTTGGCAAAATAAACTGCAAAGAATCCAAAAAGATTTAATGGATATGATGTCTCACTTGGCAAGGCCATCTGTTTCGAATAAAGAGAACTCAAACCCTAAACCAGAAGATGGTGCCGATTTTTGCGAAGCTTGGATTGATGAATTGGAAACTGTAATTACTTCTCCTTCGGAGTATTTTCTTTTACCAGGAGGAAATGAGGTTTCGGCATTGTGCCATGTTGCCAGAACACAGATTAGAAGAGCAGAGCGCCGATTGGTTACCTTGGCTAAAGAAGACCCAGAGTGTGTAGAACCTTATGTTTCTGCATATGTAAATAGGCTTTCAGATTTGTTTTTCACACTTGCTCGTGCGGAGATGGATAAAGAAGGAGTGACTGAGGAGAAGTGGCAATTGTTTTTATACAAGCGCAAAAAGAAATAAATATACTACCTAGTGTTAAATGCCTGCCTGTTAAACTCACAGTTAACAGTGCAGGTACATTTTGTTATTTCAGTTTCCAAGGAATTCCCGAAACCATAAAAAATACTTCATCAGCTTTTTTGGCAATATACTGGTTGGTAAAGCCCTGTAAATCTGTAAACTTTCTGCCAATGGCAGTTTCTGCATGTAGCCCCATGCCCAACTCATTTGTAACAATTAGCCAAGTTTTATTAGCATCTAATTTCTCTATCTCTGCCTTCGCAATTTCTAAAGATTGATCTATATCACTATCTGCTTGCATAAAGATATTTGAAAGCCAGAGTGTTACACAGTCAACCAATATGACTGCTCTGTCTGTTTCTATGCTGCTAATTTTCACAGGTATTTCAGCAGTTTCCCATTCTTCGCCACGTTGCTGTTTGTGTCTTTCTACTCTGGCAGCAAAATCAGGATCTTTTTCTACATGCGAAGTTGCCAGATACAATGGATTTTTTGTTAGTTCTAATGCTTTCTCCTGCGCAAATGAGGATTTCCCTGAGCGGGTTCCTCCTGTAATCAACACAATCATTATTGAATGTTTTTTATGTTTATTGTAAAATACTTTTCTAAAAATGTATTGCTATGAAAGGAATTTATTCATCCACTTTTCAAATTCTTTCTGATATTTCTCCCTCGCTTTTTGTACTATTTCATCTGGGTTATTTGTTGCTGAGATTTGGTAATTCTCTAATAACCAATTTTGATATTCTTTTATGAATTTACTGGGTTCATCGTCTTCAGATTTGAAATAAGAAACATCATCATGATCGACATACACTTCAGTATCAAAAGTCAAAATCTTTAATAAGTCATCAATACTTTCAGAGATAATGTGGTATCCTCCTTCACTTCCAAAAGCTACAATCGGTGTGTTTTCTAAGCTATTTTCTTTGTTCTTTAACCAAAAGGCATAGACTGAGCCTGTACCATCTGCAAGGGCAAATGGAATAAGTGAGGTTAAAAATTCTTCTTCTAGAGAATAAGTTTTTAGCATATAGTTTTCTTCGTCTACCTCAAATTCAAAACCCTGAGAAAACCAGTCATCAATTGCTATTGTATTTGTGAAATTTAGTAAGCCTATTAAGATTTCAGGTATTGGTTTATGCCTAAATGCTTTTTTAAATTCACTAATTTCCATTGCTCGAAGTTTATAAAACTACCTGCCTTTCATGAAACAGGTAGTATTGGTCAATTTTTTATTGATGAATTAATACAAAGCGTGGTCTATGTTGATTTTGCCACCGTTCCATACTTTTTTCTGTGTCCAGTCTGCGTTTGGTTTGCTCCAAAATGGGTCAGATTCTGGTAAGCCTAATATTAAAAATGCTTGAGAGCAGAGATACAAACTTCCTGTAGAAATATAGTATTCACCTAACTCTGGTTGGTGTCCGTACAAGCCAATTTGTAACCAGCCATTTTCATCGAAAGTGCCGGGAGCTTCAATTTGTCTTTTTATCACTGTATACAAAGCGCATCTTACTTGCTCTGGCGAAACTTCTTCTGGCAATGCTTTGAGCAAAGCAATTTGTGCTAAAGATTGGAAAGCACCAAAACGGTAACATAGAGACCTGCCAATTGGTGGATATGTACCTTCTGGCGAGATCAGTCTTTCTTGAATTTGAGCATATCTGGCTTCGCGTTTCAGAAAAGTATTGTATAGTTTTTCATCATCTAAAACCACTTCTGTAATATCTAGCAACATAGGCTGAATCACAAAACTGTTGTAATAATCCCAATGAAAGTCTGGGCCATCGCCATATAATCCATCTCCTTTATACCAGTTCTGATGCTCTTTTACAGCGTAGTCTATACGCATCATATCTGCCTTGCCTTCAAACTTATAAATGGCAGCTTCTACCATGGCACTAAATAAAAGCCAGTTGCTGTAATAAGGTTTAATATCTCGTGAAGACTTAAATGCATTGAGTACATTTTCTTTGGTTTGCTCATCTAAATTTCCCCAAAGCTGATTCGGAGCTCTCAATAATGCGTGTGCTAAAAAGGCGGCATCAACTACAGGTTGTTTGCCTATATTAAAATTCATGAAATCTGGAGAGACCGGATCAGTTGCATTTTTGATGCACTTTACTGAAAGGTCGATGTATTTTTTTCTCAATTTGCCTTCTGCTGTATTATCTGGACCAAGCTCTAACCAAGGAGCCATGCCGCCAATTAATCTACCAAAAGCTTCCAGATAAGTTACCTTTTTTCTTTCTTCTTCTTGCCCTTCAACTGCCTCAACAGGCATTTTCTCTCTTAGTTGATTTTTGCTTAATGCATCTAAAAGTGGATCGGCAATCAAAAGCATTTTTTCGATCAAATATTTTCTTTGCTCATCGCCATCGGGTAGCGGTTCATTTTGCTTTGCATAAACCGAAGCTTTAGCTAAAAAAATGCTTATAAGTAATAGGAATGCTAGGCTTTTGCGAAATTTTGCAGTGTTGGAAGGTAATTCATTTTCAGGCTGAAACATCATCATTTGCAGTTTATTTATGTTCTTGATAGTTACAGTTTAAAGCTAAAAGTAAATTGCTTAAAATGAAACTAATTGCACTTTCTGTAGAAGAATTTGAACCAAATTGATTTTTGCTCGTACCAATTGTTAATGATTTTTTGATAAATATTAGGTATATTATTCTTGCTAAAATTTATCAATCTCACACAAATTTTTTATCATTTTTTCCTCTAATCAATTATGAAAAATCTACTATTTATCTTCCTAAGCTTATTAGTGCACAGCAGTTTTGCAAATACTCCATTTACTTGTGTATTACAGGGTAAGGTGGTTGACAGAGATAGTAAAGAACTGATTCTAGTCAAATTAACTGAAGACGAAAGGGTTTCTAAGCAAATAATTCAAATTAATGAAGATCATACTTTTTCCTATACGCTTAAAGGTGATCAAATTGAAAGGTATAAACTGATATTTCAAGATGAATTAGCTAGAGGAAATTGGCGTCCTATCTCTTTCTTTCCAGATGCAGATACTGTAAAGTTTGAACTTTATCCTGAAGAAAGATATGATGAAAACATCATTATAGGTGGGGAAATAAATGAAGAGACTCAAACTTATAAGAAAAAGCTTATGTCGATTTATGAACCAACCTTTAATAGAATTAGTAATCAAATGGATTCATTATATGAGATTGATCAGCAAAACTCAGAGTTTGCTAAGCAATTAAAGAGTGAAAGCGATTCAGTAAGGATTAGTTATGTTTATTGGTCGCTTGATTATATACAAAATAACCCTAGTTTATTTTCTTATAGTGAGTTTATAGAGTCGTTGAACTACAAGAGATACAGAAACATTCAAGCAGAAGAAGTTTTAGAAACGTATGATATTTTAAAAGAGAAATTTCCAGATCACCTATACACTTCTGTAGCTCAAAATATAATTGGTGGTTTAGTTCAAGTAAAAGTAGGAGGGAGTTTTGTAGACTTTGAAGCCCCAGATGCCGAAGGTAATTTGGTGAAGATTTCAGAAATAGTTAAAAACAACAAGTTTACTCTTATTGACTTGTGGGCACCATGGTGTGGACCTTGTATTAAAAAAGCAAAGGCTATAAAACCAAATTATCAAGAATTGAATAAAGCAGGTTTAACGGTGATAGGTGTAGTGGGAGGCATAAGTGAAAAAACTGAGTATACGGAGGCAGTAAATAAATATGAGTACCCTTGGCAAAACTTAGTCGAGCTAAATGAAGAGAATAAAGTGTGGGAGAAATATAATATCAAGTTTGCTGGTGGTTCTCAGTTTTTGTTAAATCAAAAAGGAGAAATACTGGCTATAAATCCTGATCTAGCCGAGCTTCAAAATATCATAAAAAGTTTATAAACATAAAAGGAGACTTGAAATTGATTCAGGTCTCCTTTAAATAAGACAAAAGTCTCTGTTAATTTACTTATACTGTCATTTGTTCTTGGTGAACACCCTCAGCAAACTCTTCTAGCATTTTGTTATTAAATGCCGGAATGTCGTCTGGTGTTCTACTGGTTATTAAACCTGCATCAACAACAACTTCGCTGTCGACCCATTTTGCACCAGCATTTTCAATGTCAGTTTTAAGTGATGGGTATGAAGTGAGCTCTCTACCTTCTAGCGCACCAGTTTCAATTAATAATTGTGGTGCATGGCAAATAGCAGCAATTGGCTTACCCGCAGCAAAGCAATCTTTTACGAATTTTACTGCATCGCTGTTAGTTCTTAGTTGATCTGGATTCATTACGCCACCCGGTAATAACAGGCTGTCGTAATCAGATGCTCTTGCTTCACTAACATTTCTATCCACCACACACTCATTGCCCCAGTTGTCTTTGTTCCATGCTCTCACCGTACCTTGTTGCGGAGAGATTACATGAACTATCGCACCAGCATCTTTCAATACTGCTACAGGTCTAGTAAATTCTACTTCTTCAAATCCATCTGTTACTAATACTGCGACTTTTTTTCCTTGCAAATTATTCATGTTAGTTAGTGTTTTGGTTAATAATTTATTTGCTTAAAATACTACAAGAACAGTTCCTAGAGCCTAGAGAGCCTGTATGGCCATTTTTTCTTTAAAAGTGTTCAAATATTTTCACAGTGGTGTAGAAAAAATTGCAAGGTGTAGCGTGCAGCAATAGTAAAAATTGGTGCGTAAGGGTTACAAATAGAAGATAAAATTTAAATAACATGATTAACTATAAACTATCACCACTGCTGCTGATACTTACCGTTTTTAATTTAAGCTGCCAAGACGAAGAAACCGATAATATAGAAAGAGGCGAATCGGGTTATATCATTTTTGGGCATTTTTACGGAGAATGCATGGGTGAATCTTGCGTAGAGATTTTTAAATTGGAAGCAGACAGGCTGCTAGAAGATACCAAAGATAAATATCCATTGCAATCGAGTTATTATGAGGGAGAATACCGCACACTCTCCAATGCAAAATTTGATAAAGTAAGAGATATGTTTTTTAGTTTTCCGGATGAGTTGTTTGATTACCCTCAAACAATTATTGGAGAACCCGATGCCGGAGACTGGGGCGGTTTGTACATAGAATACAATTTTGAAGGAATTAGAAAATATTGGTTGCTAGACCAAATGAAAGATAATGTACCAACAGAGTTACATGCCTTTATTGATAAGGTAAATCTGTCTATTGATTTAATTAATGATTAAGGTATTATTACTCATTTCCATTTCATTTTTCTTTTTGCTAGATGGGTTTATTTTATTGACTTGGGGGAAATTTATTATAAATGTATTTGAAGATGGTGGAGAAATGGCAGACTCTATTTTTTTATTTTTCTTAATTGCAGCTACTATTTATTATGGGATAATTACTTCCTTAACATGGAAATTGTTCCGTAAAAATACCTTCAACGGCTCCAAGATATGGTTACAGCTTGCCTTAATTTTTATATCTGGTATTTGTAGTTCAGTTTTTATTCTTCTTTCTATTTATAGGTAAATGATTTGAGATGAGGAAAAGTAACTAAGTTTAAATATAAAATTTCATCTAAAAACCGCTTAATTTCCGTTAAAATGAGCAAAACAGATTATTTACCTTGAGAAAGTTCTTATTTTTCGTTGCGTGTATTGGTTGGTTATTTGGCTTAGTAGTTCATTTACTTTCCATAGTTGATATTAACCTTCAAGATCAATTTCCTTTTGTGTGGCTATTACATGTAGGAATTTTTGTTGTATTTATTCCAAGTGCTAAATTATTATCTAAAAACAAAGAGCTACAAGAATTTCAAAAATCGAAAGCGCCTTTTAATATAAACCCTATCAAATTTTATAAAATCATATTTAAAAACACGCCTGTTTGGCTGGTGATTCTTGTGCTTTTTTGCTTTGCATATGGCTTTTTTAATTTTCTACTTTTTATGAGTTCGCAACCAGGTTCACCAGAAATACAAGACGGACAATACATTTTGCAAAATCACGGAAAGTTAATTAGAACCATTACTGAGCAAGAATATCATCATTATAAAGCCAATGAGGTAAGAGGTTTTTCTGGTCATTGGCTCATATTTTATGGTTTTTCAGCAGCTTTGCTATATCCTTTTGGGAAAGGTAAGTGACGTGAAATTATTATATACAGCTTCTCAATTACACTAGTTAATAACTAAATTAGTTTTTGACTTCCAGTAACATGAAAAAATTATTTTATCTAATAGAGAATATCATGAATAGAATCAAATTTTAAGCTATTAGTTTACTCCTTTAATGCTTAGATAAATAATACTTTGACAACTTTTTTACTTTCTTTTTTTCATAATAGTAATTATTATTTAAATTCATTCCTGAGAAATATTAATTAATCAATCAACTACTCCACACCTTTAGATTTAATTCGGACTAATTTCTATTTAGTCCAAATCGAATTTTTTTGGCCACTACTTATTTTCTAAAATTCATGTATTCTTTATAGAGTTAACATATGAGTAAAACTTTACTTGTTTTAAGTGTTTTGTGTTTTTTATTAAATTCAGAGGCAATAGCTCAAGACTGCTCTGATGTTAAATTGGAATTTAACATTACTGGGCCTTTTTGTGAAGGAGTTTCATTTTCATTACAAAACGAAACACAAGGACAAGGCACATTTACTTTTGTGGTAGATGGAACTAAAATCGAGAATGTTGGAAGATCAATTCAATATTTTGAAATTGATAAAACAGGAGAAGTTGAAATTTATATGGAAAGGAAAATTAATAACTGTACTGATAAATCTGCAGTGAAGAAAATAACTATTAAACCTTTACCAACTAATTTAGATTTTTCTTTTAGCTCAAATAATGGTTCTCCTCCGTGTTCCGAAACATTTATAGATTTTGAATATACAGGAGATGCTGGAAATTATTCTTATTTATGGAAGTTTGGAGATGGAGAAGTAGCAGAAGGTAAAACTACTAGCCATCAGTTTAAGGCATTTGGAAATGCCCAACAATCTTTTAATGTAGAACTTGAAGTAACTGATAATGGAACTGGTTGCACAGGAATAATATCAAAACAGGTTAATGTAATACAAAGACCAGATGCCACTCTTTATAATATTAATGATTTTATTAATTGTAATGGAGAAGACTTTGTAGTTGATTTAGTAGATAGAAGCAGTACTTCTGATACAAATACAAAATATAGAATAAGATGGGGAGATAGAAATTATACAGATGAAAATGATTGGGATTATAGTGGAGCTGCCTTTCCTGCTAGTGGAGCTGAGTCGCATACTTATACTGCCTTAGATATATTTACACTCACCTATGAAATTACAGGAGCTAATGGCTGTATCGATACCAGAGAGTATGAGGTCGTAAATATAACCAATCCGGCTATTTCTGTGGGTAGCCCAGGAAACACCATTGGATGTAGCCCAAAAGAGTTTCCCTTTAATGTTTCAGGTTTTGAAAGTAATCACCCTAGTACCACCTATACAGTTGATTTTGGTGATGGATCTGATTCAAAAATATATACCCATGATGATTTATTAGCCTCTGGTGGAACCATAGAGCATACTTATAAAAGTAATTCTTGTGAAGAACCAGGCTCTAACATTGCTCCTCCGGGCACATTTACATTTTCGATTACTGCCAGTAATGCTTGTTCATTTACGCCAGCTACAGTAGGTGGAATTAAAATTTATGGTCCACCAGATGCAGATATTGCAGTAATAGATAGTATTATTTGTGTGGGTGAAGAAGTTACATTTAATAATGTTTCATCAGATGGTTTTAATTCTGCTTGCAATGTTGTTGATGCATCATATGACTGGATAATCACAAAAGAAGGAACAGAAATAGATAGAGTTAGCAATATTATAGGTAAAAGTGACCATCAATATACCTTTACAGAATCGGGTACCTATGAGGTGGAGTTGATTGCAAAAGGATGTAATGAAAAAAATCATATACAAACCATTATAGTAAATGAACCTGCCGCTGCAATTTTTGATATAATTAAGTCAAATACCACAGAGGTTAATGGTTGTGATAATGATAACCCTATATTGTTTAGCTTAACTGGCAATGATGCATGTTCGCCAATATTAGCTTTAGATGCTTCAAAATCGGTAGGAGAGGCTCTTACTTATACATGGACGGTCACTCCTTTTAGCTCAGATAGTTATTCATTTGGTTCTAATGGTAATACTACCTCAAGGTTAATGAAAGATGATATCGCTTTTACTAAGCCAGGTAACTATACTATTTCATTAGAAGTAGATAATGGATGTAATACTTCAACAGCATGTGTACAAGTTCAAATAGAAGCACCACCTCAAATAGAAAACACCGATTTAAATATTAATAAACAAGATATTTGTGGTCCTCAAGAGGTATCTTTTTTCACCAATTTTACAGCTACAGGTATTACCTATAAGTGGGAATTAACAAAAGGAGGTGTAAGCATACCATTAAATAATGCTGAAACAGATGCTACTGATCCAGTTAATTTAGATGAAGGTAGTTACGAAATAAAATTGATTATTTCTAATGCCTGTGGAGATTCTGAAGAAGCTAAAAATTTTGATATTACTGCAGCACCAATAGCTGATGCAGGGCAAGATTTAGTTATATGTTTGAATGATAATCCAATTGCTCTCAATGGAACTCCTACGAATGGGCAATGGTCTGGCCCGGGAGTGTCTAGTAATAATTTCGATCCGGCTGTTGCAGGAGTTGGTATACATACTATAACTTATTTAGTTGGTACAGCGAATTGCAGCGGGTCTGATACAAAAACGATTGAAGTTAAACCTGTTCCAGAAATTGATTTTACTATTGCCCCAGAGTTCATTTCGGTATGTGTCGATCAAGCTGCTTTTGATTTAACTGCAAATGTAAATACTACTGGTAGTGGCGTTTGGTCTGGTACAGGAATTACAGATCCAGATAATGGTACGTTTGATCCAACAATTGCTGGCGCTAGCGCTACAGGCCACACCATCACCTATACATTTACTCCCGATGGTGATGATCCAAAGTGTGAAGTAAGTAGTAGTATAGCTATTAAAGTAAATGAATTACCTGAAATTGATTTAAGTGGAATTCCTGACTTACTATGTTTCATAGATGAAGATATACTTTTAACAGGGCATACACCAGTAGCAACTGGTACTAGTGAAGGAGCTTGGTCTGGGGATGGAGTAATAAATGATGCGGGCGAATGGAAGTTTAATCCATTTACTGCCGGATTAGGAGTGCATCAACTAACATATACTTTTACAGACGAAAATCTTTGCGTTCAATCAGCGAGTAAAGACATTACGGTAGAAGAATTATCTACAATTGATATAGGCCCTGATTTAGAAATTTGTATTAATGATGATCAGTTTACACTCCAAAGTACAGCAACTCCCGAAGGAGGCTCATGGAGTTCAAACAATTTGCCTGCAAATACATTATTACCAGATGGTTCTATTAACTTGAGAGCTGCAGGTGTTGGAGATTATGAAGTTACATACACAATTGGAACAGGCTCATGTGAAACTTCAGAAACTAAAAACATACGTATTTTACCTTTGCCAAATGTTTATGCTGGTGCACCTATTCAAGATATATGTATTAGTGATCCACCAATTAATTTAGGTGATGACACAGAGGTTTCTCCACTGGGCGGTACTTGGTCTGGTACGGGTATTACTAATGCTACTATTGGTACATTCGATCCAGTATTAGCAGCAACGGGTATGCCTGATGACACTCCATTTACTATTGATGTAGCTTATACTTTTATTGATCCCATAACAAATTGCGATAGCACACACATTAAAGAAATTACAATTAATCCGCTTCCTAAAACAGAATTTGAATTACTAGCTGATCCAGTATATTGCATTAATCAGCCTTACATCATTAATAATATAACTCCTGCATTAATAGGTCAAACAATTGAGTTTAAATGGGATTTTGGAGATGGTAATTTGGTATCAGCAAACAGTGATGATAATGGTGAAATTACATTTACAACAAGTGGAGCAAAGCAAATTTCTTTGTATGCCTATACAGAAGTAGGTTGTGAAAATGTAATTACTAAAAATATTGAAGTGGTAGAACCTGCATCACCATCTTTTACTAAAGTGATTAATCCAGCTGATGGTTGTGGCCCTGTTAATGTATCTTTTACCAATACATCTTCTGGATTTCAGCCAGTTTACAGTTGGAATTTTGGTAATGGAAATACTAGTAATGAAGCTAATCCAACAGATCAAGAATATCTCCCAAGCTATTTTCAAGATACTACTTATTATATCACACTTACAGTAAATAACCTATGTTCTCCAGTAGAGTATTATGATTCTGTAATTGTTAAGCCTTTTCCTACTCCAGATTTTGTTTTTGATAGAGATACAATTTGTGCAGATTTTCCCATGCCAATCTATAATACTTCTTATGGTTTACCAGAATCTTTTGCTTGGGATTTTGGTGATGGCACACAAAATGTAAATCGTAATGACGATGAGATAATTACCCATAGCTTTCCATATACTGGTCAATCAGATACTACTTATGTAGTAACACTAACTGCAATTAATCAGTGTGATAGCAGAGTAATACAAAAAGAAATAGTAGTAATACCTAATAAAATTGATGCAGGTTTTGGGGTTAATAATATTCAAGGTTGTAGCCCATTTACAGTTAATTTTAACAGTAATCAACAAGTGGTTTCAGATAATATTCATATCTGGACATTTGATATGGAAAATGAAGCTTCAACTTCCATTATAGGAAGTACCGATGAAGTCTACACATATACACAACCTGGTACATATCAAGCTAGATTAATTGTTTTTAATGATTGCCATCGTGATACTACTTATAAAGATATTGAGGTTTTAGAAAGTCCAATTGTTGAACTCGGTTATTCAGCTAATACAATTTGTAAAGGAGAAAGTATTCAATTTACAAACAACTCAACAGTAAGTCTTGGTGCTTCTTTTGATTATGGAGATGGCTCTCCTATAGAAAAAGCAGCTAATGCATTACCTCATCAATATAATGTTGCAGGAACATATTATGCCAAACTATTTGTAACAGATCCTTTGAACGGATGTACAGGAATTGATTCTGTAAAAATTATTGTAGATGAGCTGCCAGTAGCTAGCTTCGATTCACCTACAGATATTTGTCCTGGTGATACTGCTATTTTTGTAAGTACTAGCTCTGATGCATTTAGTTATTCTTGGAGTTTTGATGCTACCGGAGGAAGAAAAACAGATGCAATAACAAACTTTATTTATTATGAACAAGGTGAATATACAGTTACACTTTGGGCTTATAGTAAAGGCGGTTGTGTTGATAGTACTTCAAAAATAATTAATGTTATTCCAGCACCAGAGCCAGACTTCGATTTTGAAATTGATTATGGTGAAGATGAATGCAGCCCAATTGAAGTAAGTTTTGAAAACCTCACTCAATATCCGTCAAGTGGGCAAGGTATATTTAGTTGGGATTTTGGCAATGGAGAAACCTATGAAGGATATGCAGTTCCTGATCCTATAAGATTCGTGAATTTTTCAGGTATTGATTCTACTTTTGTAGTCACTTTATATGCTACAAGTGGATTTGGATGTACAGAAATCCGGCAAAAACCTATAGAAGTATGCTCAACGTTTGAAATACCGAATGCCTTTACTCCAAATGGCGATGGTGTAAACGATGATTTTAAACCATTAATAGATCAAGCCCATGAATATATTTTTCAGGTATTTAGTAGGACTGGAGAGAAGGTTTACGAATCAGACGACCCAATGAATCGATGGGATGGAACACATTATCAAAATGGAAAAGAATGCCAACAAGGAGTATATATCTACAAATTCCAAATAACTAACATCAACGGTGCTAGTACAGGTGCAGTTACAGGTCAAGTATTATTAATCAGGTGAAGCTAATTGTATGAAAAAAATTTTACTTTCTATCATTATCACGATTAATTTGATCTCATATAATGTGTGTGCTCAAGATCCATTATTTACTCAAAGTTACAATCAACCATTGTATCAAAATCCTGCATTAACTGGCAATACTAGGTTTTTGAGAGTTAATTCTTCTCACAGACGACAATGGATGAAAAAAATTGAAGAAGTAAGTTTGGGAACCTATAATACTTCGGCCATTTCGATTGATAAATTTACACCTAAAGGCATTGGTTGGGGGTTTACAACCATGTATGATCAAATTGGCTATTACGGTTTTAACTCATTTAGAGTAAATACATCTTTGGCTTATGAACTCATTCTAAAAAGGGCAAGTACGGCAATTACTAATTCCACCAAAAAAAATAATGGTTGGCGAATAAGATTAGGGTTAAGTGGGGGTGTTAGAGATTTAAGAATAAAAGGAATTGATAATCTTAGGTTTGAAGATGAAATAATTTATGGATATACGGAAGAAGATATTCAAGCAGCATCATTAGTAACAGGCTTAGTGCCAGATTTTACTTTTGGTTTAATCAGTCTACATCATTTTGATTATTTTCTCAAAAAGCATCCTTTAAAAATATGGTGGGGTGGAGCAGTACATAATTTAAACGCATTTAATAATACACAGAATGAAGCTCTACTTTCTGGGCAAAGTACTTTTCCAGTAAAACTTTCTTTGCAAGGTGGTTTAGAAGTTGGTTTAAGTAGATTAAAAAATGCACATTCAAATGAAAAAGGTGGCAACTTTCGCATAGATTGGATTTATCGTAAACAAGGAATTCAGAATCAACTGGATATAGGTACAAGCATTAGTACTTCTGTTATTGGTTACTATGACTATGGCTCCAAAAACAGAAAATTAAGAAAGTATTATAGCTTACTAGCAGGCATAAGGTGGAGAGGAGTAACTTTTGAAGATGAGCTAAACTTTACTAACGATATCAATATTTTCACTTTTCATGGAGGAATTAATGTAGCTGATGAAATTTTAGTAGAGCTCAGCTATGATATTCCTGTATGGAATTTGGGATATGCAGACTTAGGAGGAACTGTAGAGTTAGGTGTAGTTTTTCATTTTGGGCATGGCTCTGTTCATAGTGATTTGCCTTGGGAGAAATACAGTTGGAAAGAGAGAAAAAAATTTCCGCTAATGAGGATGAGATAATCTCTTTAACTATACTTATGTTAAATACAATAAGATTATTGAAATCCCCTATAGGTGGTTCTTATAGTGAATTTCAATAATTTATCTCCAATAAATCAAATCTACTTCTTAATTGCTTTCCAGATTTTTTTGCCAATCATTACTATTAATAATACGACTGCTCCGATGATGAGTCCGGCTAGAAATTCGAATAGAATGCCTGGAATATGAATGCTTTCTTCCAAATGGTGCATAAAAGGCAGGTTGTGCACAAATATACCTCCAGCAACCATCATGAGCGCGATGGTTCCAATAACAGACAAACTCTTTATAACTTTTGGTAAGGCTCTTACTAGAAATATACCTACTTTATCAGAGAATGTATTTTCTTCTTCATTAAGGTTGATAAGAGTAGTTCCAAATTCATCCATTCGCACAATTAGTGCAACTATACCATATACACCCACAGTTGCTAATAATGCAATAAGAGACACAACAGGAATTTGTATTTTTAACGGTTCTTCAGCTACAGGCCCTAATGCAATAATTACAATTTCGATAGAGAGAATAAAGTCGGTAAGTATAGCAGATTTTACCTTTTCTTTTTCCATCGCCATGAGTTGTTCCTCAGTAAGTGCATTGTTTTTTTGCAACTTGGTTTCGTGAGAATGTGGTACCAAAAACTCATAGACCTTTTCGGCTCCTTCGTAGGCTAAATATAATCCACCAATAATCAATATAATTGTAATAACCGACGGAACAAAGGTACTGAGTAAAAAAGCAATGGGTAGAATAATCAATTTATTGAGTAGTGAACCTTTGGTAATCGCCCAAAGCACTGGAAGTTCTCTGGAAGACATAAAGCCTGAAGCTTTTTCGGCATTTACCGCTAAATCATCCCCTAAAATACCTGCGGTTTTCTTTCCCGCAATTTTGCCCATAGTCGCCACATCATCCATCAATGAAGCGATATCGTCTAAGAGCATAAAAAAACCTGAAGCCATATGTTAATTTTTTGGAGGCAAATTAAATAGATTTTAAGCTAAAAATTAGGATTTTGAAGCTTATAACAAGATAATTTGCTAGAATCTAGTTTTAAAAATGATTGAAATACCGTAAATATTTCTACGGTTTTAAAAGTCTTATAAACAAGTGGCCTATTACAAGCTACTCTCTATCTTCCACTTAACCGCTCATCTAAACAATGTAAATCCATAAATTTTCAAGCTGATTGCTGAATTTGAATATTATATCATAAAAAATGATTATTATTAGACTTCGGGATAATTATGACTAACTATTTTACCAAATAAGACATGTTTGGTAAATTAAACATGGAGATAATATTAAATTGAATTAATGCTACATCATTACAAATACTTACTTTTAGTTTTACTTTTATTCCTGTTTGGTACCTCAGCCAAAGCACAAGATGCTAATAAGCAAACTCTAACAACTCAAAATAGTTTACAAGAATCTTTTGATTACCTCGCTAAGATGTATAATGATTCTATGCAGACTAGTCCTTCCATTTATAAGGGCGATGAATATAAGTTTTATGCATCTAAAATGCTTAATCACCCATTTTTCTATAGTGAAGATTCCGGTCTTGGAAATATCTCTTACGATGGTATTTTGTATCAAGATGTGCAATTTTACTACGATACTCATTTGCAGCAAATCGTAGTTGAACACGACAAGATATCTTATCCATTTACTATAGAAAATAATTTAATAGACTACTTCGTCATTTTTGAACATAAATATGTGCCTTTAGAAGAAGATAGCAGCGGCTTAATTAGTGAAGGTTTTTACGATTTACTTGTAGATGGTGATGTGAAATTGTATGCCAAAAGACATAAAAGTATACAGAAAGAAATTGATGACGACCAATTAAAATATTGGTTCGATGATGAAGATAAATATTATGTGCTTAAAGACGATGAATACCACAAAGTAAAAAGCAAAGGTTCTGTGCTTAAAGTATTAAAAGACAAGAAAAAAGTCTTGAAAACAAACATTAAAGAAAGAGGAATTAAGTTTGGCAAAACCGCAGAAAGTGGATTGCTATTAACAGTAGAATATTATAATCAGATATAGAGGTTTAGGCCTTTAAAATACTAACGATCAATTATTTAGATTACCCTTTTAACTAGCTATTAAAATGAAACTAAACTTTAAGCTTACCGCTATTGTGGCGGTAATTATTTTCGGGTGCCTAGAAGAATACACACCCGATTTAAACAATAATGATGAGCGTATTTTAGTGGTAGAAGGCAGAATTGGTAATGACATAACAAAAATACAACTTAGCAGAACAACCGAAGTCGGATACGATAGTTTAGCCTCTGAAGTTAAGGCAAGAGTAAACATTGAAGATGAGAATGAAAATGTAATTGCCGTATTGCCCGAAGTTACAAATGGTGTTTATCAAGATAGCCTACCTCTTGAATTTGATAGAAAATATCGCGTAAGAATAACCACTAGCGATGAGCAAGAATACCTCTCTGAAGCAATGGAAATTTTCAATACTCCTCCAATTGATAGCGTGTTTTGGGAAGATACCCCAAATGGCATTAGTATTAATGTTTCTACACATGATGATGCAGATAATTCGCGATACTACCAGTGGGATTTTGATGAAACCTATGTTTATCGTGTTATGTATTACTCAAATTATTATTTCCAAGCTAGTGATACAACGGTTCTCCGTAGAAATCCTGAAGATCAAGTTTATTATTGCTGGCAATCTTACCATAACCAAAATATAAAAATTGGTTCTACAATTCAATTCGCAGAAAATGTTGTTTCTAAAAAAAGTTTAACAGAGATAACCCCCACCGATAATCTTAAATTCTCAATAAAGTATTCTATCAATGTAATTCAATCTTCCATTTCTGAAGATTATTACAACTTTTTGGATTTATTGAGAGCAAACTCAGAAGATTTAGGTTCGATATTCGGCCCTCAACCTTCTTTGTTAACATCTAATGTTAGCTCAGTTAATTCTGATAATAAAGTAATAGGTTATATAAGTGCAAACACTCTCGAAGAGAAAAGGATATTTATTGAAAGATTAGATATTCCTTATAGAGATATTCCAGCCATTCTTAATACTTTTTGTTATGATACTGCTGTGGTAAATACTCCTGAAAATCTTTATGAACAATTTGGTCAACTAAATGGATTAATACCTCTTGATGCAATTTATGGTAGTAGTCCCATACCTTATTCTTACTCTGGTGCACCTCCCTCATGCGCCGATTGTACAACTGGTGGTGGTGTAAATATAGAACCAGACTTTTGGGAGTAGCCTTCAACAAAAATGGCTGATTCAATCATTGAATCAGCCATTTTTGTTAATTTATACTTGTAATTAGAATTTATAATTCAAACTCAATCTAGCATTTCTTGGAGGGTCAGTTTGCCAGTAATAAGCACTTAACCAAGAGTAATAAGAACCACTGTATAAATATTCGTCTAACACATTAAATACATTGGCAGTGATTTTAATTCTATCTTTTTGCCAGAATAAACCTGCATCTACTTTTACATAGTCTGGTAGGCTTTGGCTTGGGTCTGGTGATTCATCCCAATAAGTTTGTCTGTCTGCTAAATAGGTAACACCTGCAGAAAATCCAGTGCCTTTTAACACACCACTTTGGATTTTGTAAGTTAACCATCCGTTTACTGTGTGCTTAGCAAAGCCAGGAATAATATCTCCTTCATCAATATCAGTAATTCCCTCAGTAACCTTGGTTACTTTTGAATCTGTATAAGCATAGTTAGCAATCAATTTCAATCCATTTACAATGGTACCTCTTAAATCAAACTCGATACCTTGCGATCTTTTCTCACCTAATTCTACACTTAAACCAGAGTTTGGATTGTCTGGGTCTGAGGTAATTTCGTTGTTTTTAAGAATTCTGTAAATACCTAAAGTACTGCTCCATTTTCCACCAGCCCAATCTCTCTTAAAACCAATTTCCATATTATTTCCAGTAATTGGTTTTGCATCGTCACCACTAGTTAACACACCTGCTTGAGGAATAAAGGCCTGATCGTAAAGAGCATATACCGAAGTAAAATCGTTCAACGAAACACTTAAGCCCACACGCGGAGTAAATCTTTTTGCAGTAAGTGGAGTACCACCATAAGAAGACTGGCTTACAGAAGTATACCTACCAGCAAGAGTTAGTCTTACTTTATTATTGATGAAACCTAATTCATCCTGCACATACACACCCGTGTATCTTTGGTCGATAAGACCTGCTACTGCTTGCGCTCTTTCTTCAAGTGGTGTTGAGTAATCGAACTGAGGATAACCATTTACAGGAACACCATAGTAAGGATTTAATGGATCAAACTCTGCTCCTACTGAATCTAGCATGTGGTATTGTCCCCAATCTGCAAAGTATTCTTTGTTGCCAAGGTCTAAACCACCTAAAATTCTATGTCTTACGCTACCAGTAGTTACATCACCATTTACAAATACCTGCCCTAAAGTCATTTTACTTTTAGCATCCCAGCTACTTACAGCTCTTAATATTTTTCCATCTTCGTAAACAGCTCCAGGCCACATAGAGCTACCCTGCTGCTGATAGTTGAAATAAGCTAATTGCCCTGTAAGTTTCCAGTTGTTGTTTAATTTATGTTGGAAGTTTACAAAGAAACTGTGATCATCTATGTTAGTAGCAGGCATGCCTGATGGTAAAGTTGTAAATTCTACAGGATAAGTAGCAAAACCATCTGGAGAGAATACATAATAAGAACCTACATCACTCATCTCAGCACGCTGGTATGTATATTCTAATGTTAGTTTAGAATTTTTATCGAGTTGATAAGAAATAACCGGAGCAATTACATACCTGTTGTTAAACTCATTATCTCTATGAGATTTTTTGTTTTGCGCAGCCAAGTTTAAACGATAAAGTAATTTACCATCTTTACTCAGTTTACCATCTAAATCGAGTGTAGATCTGTATAAATCGAAACTACCTACTGTAAAAGAAACTTCTCCTTTGGTTACACCTGTTGGCTTTTTGGTTACCACATTATATAAACCACTTGGGTCTCCATTTGCCAACATAAAACCTGCAGGACCTTTTACAAACTCTATGTGATCTACAAAACTCATATCTTCTGTAAGTGGTCCCCAGCTAGAGTTTACTACATTAAATCCGTTACGGAAAGCCTGAATTTGAGACCCTCTTACTTTAATATTTGTATAAAGATCGCCCCAGTGCTCTGTTCTTACAGCTCCACTCACATTTCTAATTAATCCATCACTCATGCTGATTACTTGCTGGTCTTCCAATACGGCTTTGGTTACAACTTGTATGTTTTGTGGAGTTTCAATCAAAGGAGCATTTAACCTCAAACTTGGAGAAGGAGCCTCTTCATTATATTGGTTCGCATTTGCCTGAACTACAACTTCACTTAATTCTTGTGCACTTTCATTCAGTGTGAAATTGATAGAAATAGTCTCCCCTGCTTTTACTTCTATTTGGCTTTCTTGTGTTTCAAGTCCTACAAATGAAGCTATTAAAGTATAATTTCCAACAGCTACGTTCTCTATCTCATAGTTTCCTTCATAGTTGGTAGTTGAACCTTTTGTGGTTCCTTTTAACCCAACATTCACGTACTCAGCTGGCTCACCATCTGATGTTGTGATATTGCCCTTTACCTTTCCGCTCTGTGCATTCACTGCTATAAGCGTTAAAAGATACGCTAGTCCAGTAAGTAAATATAACTTCATATTATGTTTATTTTTATTAAGATTAATTCTAAATAATAGCAAAGTTATATCCCAAATCGACTTTCACAAAATCTGATGAGTAAAAATTTTAAACTTTAAATTGATCTTTTGATTTTATAGGAGAAGAGAAAGGTAAAAAAGGCTTTTTCTTTAAAAATTAAGTTTGCCAGCACTTAAAGAAAAAGTTAATTCTGCAATTGGCAAAAGCTAAATCGATAATTTAATTCAAGAAATTAAATTCTTCTGCATCTCTTTGTTGCTTTAATTTATCCCATTTTTCTGCATAATTGTCATTAAGCGATCTTACAATAGCATCTAGTTCTTTTGAAACTTTGCTCATGTAACCAGTATATTTTTTTAAACTAAATGCATCAATAGTTTTGTTCTCACACTCTATTAAAGATAATAAGCCTAAAATGGAGCTTACTGGTTTACGCAGTATGTGGGAGATGTCAAAAGAGATTTGCTCTAATGCCTGCTCATAATCTTTTTGAATAGTTACATCTGTAATTGTTCCAAACCAAATAACAGTACCATCTTCTCTTTTTTCTGGTTGCGCAAAACCTTTATGCCAAGAGTAACTACCATCTGGTTGTATTACTCTATATTCAACATCCCAAGGGGTCATGTTTAAATAAGATTCATGTATTCTTTGTTCAACCATTTCCAAATCATCAGGATGAATAACTTTAAATGCATCTTCGCCATTAACTTTTAATTTTTCAGCATCTAAAGATGGATGCATTTTCTCAATTCCTTTACTTATAAAAGGGAATGACATTTTTCCATCAATTGTCAATTCGAATTGATATAAAATATTAGGGCTGTTGCAGGTGAGTTTATTAAAATTATTTTGAAAGAGTTTTAGCTCGGCATTTTTTTCAAATAACAGCTTTCTCAAGTTTAAATAATCCATTGTCTTTTTAGCCAGAATTTGCAAAGCTCTTATTTGAGATTCTGTAATCTTTTTAGGCACTCTATCGATTATACATAATGAACCTAATACATTACCATTGGGAGATACCAAAGGAGCACCTGCATAAAATCTAATTTGAGGACCTTTTAAAACTAAAGGATTATCTTTTACTCTCTCATCTTTGGTAGCATCTTCAATTACAAGTACTTCATCAGGTTTATCTAAAACGAACCTGCAAAATGCCTGATCTATTGGAGTTTCCATTACTTCTAAGCCTTTATTGGCTTTAAACCACTGTCTTTTATTATCTAAAATTGTGATGAGAGAAATTGGGGTGTCGCAAATAGCAGAAGCTATTTCTACAATATCGTCTAATTCTTTTTCGGTTGGTGTATCGAGTAATTTGTAGTCGATTAATTCTTGAACTCTAGAGCTTACATTTTTCATATCTATATGCTTGAGCTTGTTTGTTGTAGTAAGTTTTCTAAGCGATAAATCTTTTTTTCAACGGTCACTTTTTTGAAATTATGAAAGCGATTTAGACTTGTAAACATTTACATTTATTCATATATCGATTACACCATATTTTAACCTAGCGAGTATCAAGTAAAAAATTGATGTTTTTCATGGATTAAAAGTGAATGAATTAGCTTTTTTGTTTTGGCTATAATTCATGGTTACATATTGTTATATTTGTATAAGGCAATCTTCAACCAGTGTACAAGCCTGTTCACCTAACAGAAAACACAATGAAAAAACATGAAGACAAATATTGCCCCCGTTGTAAGTCCCAGTTCGAATGTAAAGTTGGTTCCATCACACTTTGCCAATGCTCTACAGTAAGGTTGACTAATGCTGAAAGGAACTACATAAATATGCTTTACGATGATTGCTTGTGTGCAAATTGCATGGAAGAGTTGAAGGTTGAATATCAAAATACCCTGCTCAAA
>PBYL01000150.1 GCA_002729595.1 Thalassovita sp.
ATATTCTCGTCGGGTTTTGTAAAAACTGTCGGAGCCATAGTAATGCAAGATTGGGGCTTCTCTGAATTTTGGATGCCATTTATCACCGGTGGCTTATTTGCAATTCCATTGCTATTATTTGTTTGGATGCTCGAAAGATTACCCGCTCCTTCAGCACTTGACGAAGAATTGCGAACAAAACGAGAACCGATGAATGGCAAGCAAAGAAAACAGTTGTTTTTAGCCTTTGCACCAGGTTTAATCTTGTTAATTGTAGTGTATGCACTTCTTACTGCTTTCAGAGATTTTAGAGATAATTTTGCTGCTGAGATTTGGCAAGCAGTAGGCTATGGAGATTCTCCAGAGATTTTCACTGCAACGGAAATTCCGATTTCTCTGGCAATCTTAATTATGATGAGTTTGGTCTTTTTAGTGAAAGATAATGCCAAAGCACTTATGGTAAACCATCTTATTATTTTTGCAGGAATTGTTCTAGTGGGAGTGAGTACAATGGCATTTCAAAGTAGAATGATTGGGCCAGAACTTTGGATGATTCTTGTGGGACTCGGATTGTACATGGGCTATGTGCCATTTAACAGCATTTTCTTCGATAGGTTTATTGCTGCATTTCAATACATCTCCAATGTAGGTTTTCTTATTTATTTAGCTGATGCATTTGGCTATATGGGAAGCGTTGGAATTATGTTTTATAAAAACTTTGGCAACGCCAATATGAGTTGGCTAAACTTTTTTATATCTTCAAGTTATGTAATGGCTGTTGTTGGTGCTGTTTTTACCTTGCTTTCTATGTATTACTTTGCCCAGAAGCACAAAGCATGGAAGCAAGAAAAGATGGCTGTTACCAGTGAAGGTGTTGCATAATAATCTTACATCATCCGATGTATCAAGTATTTTATCGCTGACAAAAATCATATTATTAGAACTAACAAAATTTGCAATTGTTAATCAAAGTCATACTCATAAAAGATGATGATTTGTTTAATTTGCTATTCCTGTCTGTAAAAAAAGACAGGTATTAAACGGAGAATTATCAACTAAAAAAAGATGGTGTAAACCATCAAATAACCAATTATGAGGCTTACTATATTTCTGATCTTGTTTAGCATTTCTTATTGTAATGCGCAAGTACTTGGTGAACTTGAAAATGATAGCACTTTTTATTGGAATGGATTGTCTATTCCATTAAATAAGCATGATTATGTCTATAATGCTGATGGAAAATCTGAGTTTAGTGCAGAATTTGGAAAATTAGGCGCAGAATTAAGAATTTCTATGATTGACCCTATGGGTTTAAGCATAGAAGAATATTTTGCAACACAAGAGGCTGAATCTCGAAGTACGCTTGACTTTATTACTAAAAAATACGATGTAATTGCGCAAGATAAGTTCGAGTTTAATAGCTGCAATTTACTTTGGAAAAAATATCAATACATAGAAAAAACAACTTACTATAAATATAGAGGACTTCACTTTATGTTTATAAACAATGATATTTTGTATGATATAGTAATTGTTACAACTGCTCCAATTTTCAACAAACGTGAATCTCATTATTTCGACTTTATAAATTCTATTGATTTGAATAAGGAGTATAATGTTATTTGGAAAACGGCTTTGCCTTATTGGTATACAAATGATTTTCCTGTTGGTAAATGGACTTTAAAAGCAGGCAATTCTAATATTTCTAATGCAACGTATCTTCGATTTACCGCTAATAGAGATATTGAGTTTTATGATAATCTAGATAAATTGGTATACAAAGAAAGGCTCAATGTAACAGAAGATAATGAGATTATGTACTTTATGAAGGATGGAAATCTAGAGCAAATAAAAGTATTAGAACATAGTTCAGATCAACTTAAATTAGAGTTTACTGCTTTCGATGGAACTACTAAAGTTAATTTATATGAGAATTATTAATACTCTAAAAAAATAAAAAAGCGCCTTTATGAGAATCATAAAGGCGCTTTTTTATATCTATAACTTAAGATCAGGTTTTTTGCTTTTTCTTTTTGGCTGCTGGAAAAAGAATGTTGTTAAGAATTAATCTGTAACCCGGAGAGTTAGGGTGAAGATTTAAATCTGTAGGTTCTTCGCCAACAAAGTGTCTGTAGTCTTCTGGATCGTGGCCACCAAAGAATGTCCAAGTTCCTTTACCAAAAGTACCATGGATGTAGCGAGCTTCATTTGCCTCTTTGGTTTCTCCCATAATTACTACATCAGATTTAATTAATTGCTTTTTAAACGCTGTGGTTTGACCCATAAAGCCTTTAACTAATAACTCGTGGTTTTGAGATAACATAGTTGGAATTGGGTCCCATTTTGCAGAAAACTGGAACAGTTTAAAAAAGTCGTTTCCTTCATTTAAGCCTCTTTCGTGAGACTGGTTATCAATATTAGAATACTCGTATTCGTAAGGATTGATCTTTAACTTGAAATCTTTAAAGGCAAAAGTATTATCAAAATTTAGTTTTGATTGTGCATTTCTGTCAGGTGGATCACCATCATACATAAAATCGCAAATATCTACGCCATCAGCAGCAAGCGCTATATCATAAGTGTCTGTAGCTGAACACATGGCAAATAAAAATCCGCCACCTGCGCAAAAGTCTCTTATCTTTTTAACTACAGCTAATTTTAAGTCAGATACTTTTGTAAAGCCATGGTTTTGAGCAGATTTTTCAAACTCTCTTTGTTGCTCTATGTACCATTGCTGTCTTCCATAAGTCGCATAAAATTTTCCGTATTGGCCTGTAAAATCTTCGTGGTGAAGGTGCAACCAATCGTATTCTGGCAACTTCTCAAGCATTACTTCATCATCGAATACTACATCGTAAGGTATCTCAGCATAGGTTAAAACCAGTGTAACAGCATCATCCCAAGGTTGCTTAGATTTTGGCGAGTAAACAGCTATTTTTGGAGCTACTTCCAATTTCATAACATCCATATTGGCCTCGGGGCTTGCGATAGACTGTTTTATTTGTAAAGCTTCAGCATCAGATATTACCTGATAGCTAACACCTCTTATGATTAGTTCGTTTTCAAATGACTGTAAGTATTTGAACATAAAACTACCTCCTCTGTAGTTGAGAAGCCACTCAGCTTCTACTTCTTGTTCCAAAACCCAGAATGTTACGCCGTAAGCTTTTAAGTGGTTTGCTTGACTTTCATCCATTGGTACAAAAAGATAGGCCGCTTTTGTGAAAGTAGTTATTAGTAGGAAAGTTATAAGCAGGAGGAATTTTCTCATATCTCAATTATGCAGATTAAAAAAATTAGTATTTGCTTTAAGATTATAAAATCTATAACACAAATCTGTTTTGAATGAAGATTTACTCTATAAACTTAGTGAATTATTTTAAAGTTTCAATGTGTGAACAGTATGTGATTGAAAACATTGTTATGTTGAAATGTAAGATTTTATCAAAAAAGTTCTCTAAAATAAATCTCTAATGCTCGAATATATTCTATAATGTTAGAATAAGATAAATAGTGAAAAAAATCAAATTGTATTCTATTAGTAATTATTAAGCATTCATTTTAATTAATCCAAAGCAGAAGATAACAATATATTGTTCAGAATTAACCTATAGCCTGGAGAATTTGGATGATCTGAAAGCTTAGTTGCTTCTTCACCTACAAAATGTCTATAATCTTCAGGATCATGCCCGCCTAAAAATATCCAATAGCCTTTTTCATATTTGTTGTAAATGTATCTTGCTTCATCATTTGCATCAGATGTAGTCAAAACTTTTACATCAGGTTTTATGAATTTGGTTTTAAATGCTGTTGTTTGTCCCATGAAGCCTTTCATCCTTCTTAGGTGGTTTTGAGTTAAGATTGCAGAAATCTTATCGGTTTTAGCTGAATATGATATAATATTAAAAAAATCCGTGTCTTCTTTAACACCCCTTTCAAAAGATTGATTGTCAATATTTGAATACTCATAAGGATTGGTTTTTAACTTGAAATCTTTAAAAGCAAGGGTGTTGTCAAAATTTAATTTTTCTTGAGCATCTCTATCTGGTGGATCACCATCGTACATAAAGTCACAAATATCTACAGTATCCGAAGCAAGGGCGATATCGTAAGTATCAGTAGCCGCGCACATAGAAAAGAGAATTCCACCATCAGCACAATAGCTTTTTATCTCTTTTGCAATAGCTAATTTCAGTTGAGATACTTTAGAGAAGTTTAATTCTTTGGCACTTTCCTCAAAGTCTTTTTGCCGGGTTTTATACCATTCTTGTCTGCCATAGGTCGCATAATATTTTCCATATTGACCAGTAAAATCTTCGTGATGCAGATGTAATACATCATATTCTTTTAACTTACCAGCCATCACCTCTTTATCGTAAATAATGTCGAATGGTATGTCTGTATACTCTAAGGCAAGTAAAACAGCATTAGCAAAAGGTATTTTAGCATAAGCGTAAATTGCGATTTTGGGTGCTTTTTTGAGTTTTACTATGCTTGTAGAATCTCCTTCTATATCAATATTTTTTCTTAATTCTGTTACAGCTTTTTTTGATATTACCTCATATTTAATTTTGCTTTTCTCGGCTAACTTTTCAAAGTCCTTTTCATATTTAAACAAGAAGCTACCGCCTCTGTAATTTAGTAACCATTCAACCTTTTTATCTTGATTTAAAACTTGATAAGCGATACCATAAGCCTTTAAATGGTTATTTTGCTCATTATCCATTGTAACAAATAAATATTGAGCATGAGAAGAAAGGAAAAAAGTGAAGATTAATATCTTAGTGAGGAGAAGATTTTTCATGATTAAAAAATTGGTTTTGACACATAAACATGTAATAATATTCAAGAAGTTACTACCAATTAAGTATTAATACTTCATCTTACAATTTAAGAATTAATTTTGGATAAAAATTGAAGTTTGATTGAAACTTAAGGCCGAAGAAATAAGCATATGGTTTTTATAGAAAATGTAAAGGAAGCTGTTAAAAGCATAAAAGATAATTTGTTGAGAACTTCGCTTACTGCTGCAATTATCGCAATTGGTATTAGTTCGTTAGTGGGGATTTTAACAGCAGTAGATGCAATACAATCTTCCATCTCTACTGGTCTTTCAGATTTGGGAGCCAATAGTTTCGATATTCGAGATATGCGCTATAGGTCGAGGCGATCTCAAGGGCAGACAGCAATGCGAGTAAAAGACATCACTTTTAGAGAGATTAAGATGTTTCAAGAAAGGTTTGATGAAGCTGAAAGAATTAGTGTTTACGCTAGTGTAACTGGTAGTGCAGAAGTAAAATATCTATCTAAAAAAACCAACCCCAACTCAGTAGTTGCAGGTATTGACGAATATTATTTGGGTAATAAAAATTATGCTTTAGAGAAAGGGCGTAACTTTTCTCAAGCAGAGCTTATGCAAGGGGTAAACGTGGCTGTAATCGGGCAAGATTTAGTAAAAAATCTCTTTGAAGACGAAGACCCGATTAATAAAACAATAGGTATTAGAGGCTTTAAATTTAAAATTGTTGGTGTACTCGAAAAGTCTGGTGGTTTAGGTAGTGGGCGCTTAGATAGATCAGTTTTTATTCCTTTGTTAAATGCGAATAAGTTTGGTGCTCAAACAAATTTATCCTATACCATGACAACCACGGTAAAAGATCCTTCCAGATTAGATTACCTAATTGGTGAGGCAACAGGTATAATGAGAACCATACGAAAAGATCAGTTAGGTAGAGATAATTCATTTGAAATCTCTCGAAGTGAGTCGGCAGCTGAATCAATTGCAGAAACTTCTAATAACTTAAGGCTAGGGGGAAGTTTAATAGGTTTTATCACATTAATTGGTGCTGCGATCGGATTAATGAACATTATGATGGTTTCCGTAACAGAGCGAACCCGCGAAATTGGTGTTAGAAAAGCGCTCGGTGCAACTCCAACTCGAATAAGAGAACAGTTCTTAGTTGAAGCCATTGTAATTTGTATTATTGGAGGAATTGTAGGAATTATGTTCGGGATGATATTAGGCAATCTGGTTACACTCTTGTTTGATGAAGCGGCTTTTGTATTCCCTGTTGTATGGAGCACAATCGGCTTAATTGTATGTGTGGTAGTGGGTGTTATATCTGGATACTATCCAGCAAGAAAAGCCTCTAGACTTGATCCAATAGAGTCTTTAAGGTATGAATAATCAATTGATACAATCATCAATTAATCATTCATAAAATCTTCTAAAACATGTAGTAATTCATTCATAATCATGGCGGTAGCTCCCCAGATTACCTGATTGTTTATTACAAATCCTGGAGTTTTAATATGCACTCCATTTTGTAACTTTATTTTCACTTGCTTTCTATTTTCTTCAGTAACAAATGAATGAATAGGGAAGTCGAATACTTTGTCTACTTCTCTTGGGTCTGGTGTGTAAGAAGGTTTTTCGTAAGTAACAGCTACTGTGGGAGTTACCAACGAATTACTTGGTGGTATATACAAATCTGAAAGAGAACCAACAATCTTACTTCGATCAATTTGAACACCAATTTCTTCCCAAGTTTCTCTAATGGCTGTTTGGACTAAGTCTTTATCACCTTTTTCGTATCTGCCACCAGGAAATGCCATTTGCCCGCTATGTACTCCCTGATACACAGGCCTTAAGATAAAAGGAATGTGAAACTGGTTGTTTTGATGATAAATTAAAATAAGCACACCAGCTTTTCGCGGTGTGCTCTTTTGTTGTTGCATTTTTCTCAAGCGCATGTTCTCAGTCATTTGCGCATGTGCTTCATAACCTGGTAAGTCTCCTTGAAGCTTTTCTCTAAGAAAAATTTCTAAGTTTTTTATCATGTAAATAACTCTTTATTAATAAATGGAATCATAGATAAGATCACAGCCTGTTCATAATAACTCTGTCTATCAACAATTCCGTGTGTTAGCAAACCTACAGATCCACCTTGTTGCTTAGAATTTTGTTTTTTAAAAACGATATCATCTGCATGGCCGAGTTCGTAGCCTTTATTTACCAGTTCTGTAATTGCAGGTGGCAAATAAAATGTTGAAGTTTTTGCTTTTCCTTTAAATCCATCGCGAGATTCTATATATATCCAAGCAAATACTTCCATCTCGTCTGTGCCATGTACACCTCCTTCAATTCCTACCCAATAGGCAGCATCTGCATATTCTTCTTTCGCATTTTTTACTCTGTTTTCTGCCCCTTTTAATGTCTCTTCGTAGCCAATTGGTTGATCGGGAACTTCAGAAGGAACAGAAACTCCTTTATATGTAAACTTTACATTTTTAAACAGAGTTTCAAAAGCTTTTACTGTTGCATTAATTTTTACTGGGTTTTTTGATGTAATTATGACTTCTTCCATGTCTGGATACTTGTTCGTTTGAATCATATTATATAACATTGGTTTATTTATAAGATAACACACAAATAAACTAATAAAATGATTACTGACTCGATCATTAGTGTGACTCTCAGATTTTTAGTGTATGTTTTTTTTATACTGGGTGTTACACAATTACTTTTTATCGATACCGCTGTATCCTATGACCCAAACATTGTTCAGGAAGCAACGCTTACTGAATGGCTACAACTCACTTTCCTCGCTCTTATCCTTTTTTTATTTTACATAGCTGGTAAAGCATCAAAAGGTAAAAGACCAATGACTAACCTACTGATTGGCGTAACTCTAGTTGTAATGATTAGAGAGGTAGATTGGTTTTTTGATACTTATATTTCAGTAGGAGCTTGGCAAGTTTTAACCGTGATTGTATTCGTTACATTTTTGTTTTTTTCATTAAAAGAAATAAAACTACTTAAAAACGCTATTAAAGATTTTATAAAACACCCAAGTTTTGGTATTATTCTTTGTGGATTTTTAACTACATTCGTATTCGCACCAGTGCTAGGAAGTTTAAACATCTGGCAAGCAGTAATGGATGGCTACTTAAAAAGTATAGCTGAAGGTGCCGAAGAAGGGGTGGAGCTTTTAGGTTACTCTTTTATTTTAATTGGTGCCTTTGAGTACTTTTTAAGAGTAAAATATAGTAGATATAAAATCTCAAGTTTCAACATGAAATGAAACTGTTTTTTGTAAAATTTATTTATGTAATTTTGGCGCTTATTTATTAACAATTATTGTATTTTTGATCTTTTCCAGCTAGTCAACAGGTCATTTAACTGTAAACTATTTTAACTATGACCCTCGATAGAGCCATCGAGATTTTCATTAAAAGAAATGAGAAGAGCTTTCCAGAGTATGAAAGACTTTTCCATGAGAAACTAGGAAATATTCAGTTTCTGGCTGATACTTCTGTAACAGAAAATTTCAAAGAAATTTATCTTATACAGATTTCTAATCTGAAAAAAGCTTTTCAGGTAATCGGCCAGAAGAAATCTGAATTGGGCACAATTTCTTTTCCAATAAAATACTACAAAGAATTAATTAAAAGCACAGATATTCAGCTTTTAGAAAGAGAAGCTAATGAGGCTTTTTTAGATACTCGTGTTGCTTATTCAAAAGAACTGTATAAAAGAATTATGCAGTTAAACATGAGACATAACAGAGCTTCAGAAAGAATAGAAATATGTAATTTAGTTCTTTCTGAATATAGAAAGGCCGAAGAAGAAAGAGAAAGGTTAAAAGTATTAAAGGAAAAGAACGCAGCTTTACAGCAAGAACATTTAAGAAACGAAGCCGCAGAAGAACTCTGGTTAAGGGATGTATTAAAAGCTGACAATCAGGCTGATGGTGAACTTTCTGGTTTAGTAAAAAGTCTGTTTTTAAGTGGTAAAGGATTAAAGCGTTTACCAACCTCAAGCCGCATAAGAAAGAAAAAGAAGGAGGCAGCAATTTTTGGCTCTTTGGTTCTTGTCTTCGTAATGGGAGTGATGTTTTATGCATACAACGAAAGGATTATAGAGGCTGTAAGAGCTTATAGAAATCCGGTTGATGAAAAGACAGGTAAGCCTACTTTTACGGCAGAAGACCACAAAGTTTTTGCTGATGAACTTTACGAAGAAGGTAATTATGTAAAAGCACTTATTCAATATTCTTTAGCAGCAGCAATTGATCCGAACGATAAGTATCTACAAGAACAAATTGCTGTGTGTAAATTGGTTATACAACAAGATAGAAAGAGTATACCAGCTGCATATGCTGCCCAAGAAGAAACTATTGACGAAGAAATCTCAGAAGATAACAGTGTGTCTGCTATTGATACAAATGTAGTAGCAGGAACAGAAGGAACTACGTCAAATGATCCTGAGTTAGCGAATGTGGGCGTACAAACTGTATCAGAATCATTAAAAAATCCACTTGATAAAGGTCTTGTAGATGATGATATGATTCCAGATAAGATTGCATCTACAGAAGATATCGACGATGTGATCGCTACAGACGATTCATCTTTTGTTGCAATGGTGGCAGATAGCTCTGTAGCTCCAGAAGTTACAAGTCTTGCGAAAAAAGGAGGAAGTCTTGCTTTAAATGTCGATGATAAAGAAGTAAAAGAACGAATTCTTCAAAAGGCGAACGAGAGGATTCAGGAAGACCAAGAGTTTTTGAGCAAGATTTATATGGTTGTAGATAAAAGACCTGAGCCTAAGGGTGGTTTCGACAACTTTAAAGAATATTTAAGAAGAAATATGCAATACCCAGACAAAGCAATTAAAAACAAGATTGAAGGGGTTGTATACGTGCAATTTGTAGTTAATCGCGACGGAAGTATTTCGGCAGCTAAAACAACTACAAATCTAGGTTATGGCCTAGAAGAAGAAGCGATAAGGTTAGTAAATGATTACCCTGGATGGCAGCCAGGCCAGATCAATTCTAGAAATGTAAATGTTCAAACCTCTTTGCCAATTTGGTTTGTGCAACAGTAATCCAATCATCTAATTGTTAACTAACTAAGAGCCTATGGCTGCATTCAAGGAGTTTCGACCATTTTATCAACTTGATAAGCCAAAGGGCAGAAGGTTGGTTGTGCCAGATATACATGGATGTTACGGTACATTACTAAACTTGATGAATGAGATCAATCTCACTAAAGATGATCAGCTCTTTTTTCTGGGAGATTTTATAGACCGAGGTCCTTTAAGTGGTGCTGTGTTGGATTATGTGATTAATTTACAAAATATGGATTATCAAGTTTATCCATTACGCGGTAACCATGAGCAAATGTTGTTAGATGCTGCTAGGCTTGATCCTGTAAGTGTATTACATCAGTATTTAGATTTCAATAATACAAGAGATTTGTTAGATGGTAGTAGAGACATAAAACCTAAGTATGTAGAGTTTATGGATAAGCTGCCTTATTACTATGAGCTCGAAGATTATTACCTAGTGCATGCTGGTTTTAACTTTACTGTTGAAAATCCATTTACAGAATACGACGACATGATATGGATTAGAAAGTTTTCTGCAAGTAAAAGATTCTTAAAAGAAAAAAAACTGATTCATGGGCATACGCCAACTAATTTGCATGATATTAAATATGCGATAGAAGAGAAGAAATCTGTAATTCCATTAGATAATGGATGTGTATATTATAATTCGTATGCGCTTGATATACCCGATTGGAATATGGGAAACCTACTTTGTTTCGACTTAGATTCTCTAGAATTAATGGTATTTCCTTATGATGATTAATCTACAATACTAGACAAATAAAAAAGCAGATTTCTATTAAAGAAATCTGCTTTTTTATTTAGACTTTATGTTGAATTACTTAGATAATAGTTCTTCCAATTGCTTTAGCAATAGCAGAAAGTGATTTGTATAAATCTCTAAACTCTTCGTAATTTAATTGCTGATCAGCATCCGATTTAGCCACTGAAGGATCTGGGTGAACTTCAATTAATAATCCATCTACACCCATAGCAGTACAAGCTCTAGCCAAATCAGGCACACCATAAGCATAACCCATTGCATGGCTTGGATCAAGAATAACTGGCAAATTGGTGTATTCTTTTAAGAAAGAAACGCCGCAAAGGTCTAGTGTAAATCTGGTTTTAGTTTCGAAAGTTCTAATACCTCTTTCACAAAGAATTACATTGTCGTTACCACCAGAAAGGATAAATTCAGCAGCTTGTACAAACTCTTGAAGTGTGGTTCCGAATCCTCTTTTTAGAAGAACTGGTTTATCTGTCTCGCCACATTTTTTCAAGATACCATGATCATACATTGCTTTTGCACCAATCTGAATTATATCAGAGTGTTCAATAACAGCGTCTACGTGAGTAGCATCTTTTACCTCAGTAATGATGTTTAAATCGTACTTATCTCGCATCTCGCCAAGTAATCTTAAACCTTCCATACCTAAGCCTTGGAAAGTGTAAGGTGATGTTCTTGGTTTAAAACATCCTCCTCTTAAAGTAGAAATATTTAATTCTTTAAGTAACTCGGCAGCACTTGTAATTTGCTCTTCAGACTCAACAGAACACGGTCCACCAATTACCATCGTATTATTATGAGAGCCACCAATGTAGTTTTTACCGATTTTTATCTCTCTTGTTTCTGGCATGTAATCTCTACTAGCCAGTTGTATATCAGATGAAAGTACAAAACTTTCTTCAACGAATTCTGCCACTTCTTCTGGCAAAGCTTTCATCTTAGAAGAAGCTACCAGAAGCTTGTTGTTTTTACCTCTAACAACAATAGCTTTTAATTTTTCGGCAATTTTTAATGATTCCTGCTCGCTTATATTGTCTTTAAGATGGACGATCATATTTTTATCTTTTAATAGCTTATTTATTTTACAATTCGCCTTTTACAAGGTTAAAGAAGGTAATAACTCCGCAAACTTCGTCAGCATCGTTTACTACTGGCAAAAAGTTAATAGGGAAAGATTTTGATTTAATGAGTTTCAATAGTTCTTCAACAGTATCATTCTCATTTGCCCTTACAGGATTACTGTTTACCATATCTTCGATACTAATCTTAGATATATCATCAATATTCTTAATTAAACCTCGCCTTACATCTGCATTAGAAATAATTCCTTCTAGTTTGCCAGAATCTGAAGTAAGAATAGTGAAACCTAATTTGTAGTCTTCTATAGATGTAAGTACATCTTTAAAACTGCGTTTATCAGGAGTTAATTTAGGTACTTCTCCATTGGTGCGCATAAAATCTTTCACCAAATAATGAGAAGCTGTATCAGTTGCTTTTAAGCTTAGTAAAGCTTTGCCCACCTGACCTTCATTAAAAAGATATGAGCCAGATACAGCAGAGAATACACCCATGTTTCTGATGATAAAAGATACTTCACCATTTACACCACCATCTACATGTATCTTTTTATCTGGATACTTTTGGCTAAACTCTCTAATTTTTCTAAAGTTTACTGGGTCAAAAGTTCCTCCACTTTGCCCAGGAATTGTTGCCATAATGAGTATAAAATCAAACTCATCG
>PBYL01000151.1 GCA_002729595.1 Thalassovita sp.
CCTCCATTCCAGCGATAATCATTGGGGCCATTGTCAGATAAATAAATCACAATAGTATTTTCTTCTAAGCCATTCTTTTGCAAGGTTTCCATAATTCTACCCACATTCCAATCGATGTTTTCGCACATAGCCAAAGCTGCTCTGGTAAATTGAATATCTTCTTTAGAAGCATCGTGATGCAGAATTGTTAACTCCTTGTCTTTGAACTTGTTCCACCATCTGTCTGGCACTTGCATAGGTGCATGAGGCGTGTTAAATGGCAGGTAAAGAAAAAATGGTTTATCTTTATTTTGCTCGATAAAACTGATTCCTTTATTGGTAAGATCATCAATAATAAAACCTTCACCTTTTACTATTTGTCCATTTTGTTCTAACATTGGATCATAATAATCTCCCCAATGGCCAGAACAAAACCCATAATAGTCGTCAAATCCTCTGCCGTTGGGGTGATATGGATATTGCATGCCATTGTGCCATTTGCCATAACAAGCTGTCGCATAGCCTGCTTCTTTAAAATAGTCTGCAACGGTTACTTCGTCTAGATCGAGCCTTTCACCTCCTGCTGAAGTAGAATACACACCACCTCTAACCGCATAACGACCTGTGAGAATTTCAGCCCTTGTTGGTGAGCAAACCGGACTTACATAAAAATGATTGAAAACAACGCCATTTTTACCTAAGCCATCAATATTGGGGGTGCTCAGGTTTTTATTACCACTCAAACTCAAATCTCCCCAACCTTGATCATCCGAAAGAATAAACACGATGTTGGGTGGTTTCTCAGCTACTTTTTTCTCAGAAATGTCTTGTTTGCAGCCAGTAATATAAAATAGCGTAATAAGCCCTAAAATCAGGTTTTTCATCTTCATAAATATGTAGTAAAGTAAATGTTGATATAAATCTACATTAACCTATTTACATATCAATCCTTTACTTTCACGTATATGAGTTTATGCCTACTGCCTTCGAGCTCTCTTTCTTCAATTTCTATATTATCTATCGAGCTTATAAGTGGGGTTAACTTCTGGAAACCATAGTTCCTTGAATCGAAATTAGGTTGTTTTTTCTGTAACATACTGCCTACATCTCCTAAAAACACCCAACCATCGTCATCACTAAGATCTTGAATGGTAGAAGTTATAAGTGTAACTACCCTATTTGTAATTTTTTCTACACCTTCTTTTTTCGTATTTCTGTTTCTAGAAGATTTAACAGGTTTAATATCTCTTTCTAGAATTTCGATGTAAATGAACCTATCACAAGCTACAATAAAAGGTTCGGGGGTTTTCTTTTCACCAATGCCTATCACCATCATACTTGCTTCACGCAAACGAGTAGCTAGTCTGGTAAAGTCACTATCACTAGAAACCAGACAAAAACCATCTACATCACCTGCATATAGAATATCCATGGCATCGATGATCATGGCTGAATCTGTCGCATTTTTACCTGTTGTGTAACTGTATTGCTGCACGGGGTTAATGGCATTTTCGAGCAATACTTTTTTCCATTTGGAGAGCTGGGGTTTAGTCCAGTCTCCATAGATTCTTTTGATTGTGGGGTTTCCGTATTTGGCAATTTCTTCCATCATCTCCTTCACATTATTAGAAGGAATATTATCACCATCAATTAAAACTGCCAGATTATTCTCTTTTTTCATATTATTTTTCCAATCGCCTCACTCCAATTAATTCTACATCAGAATAATATTATTTTACAAATACAATTGAAGTTGGTTTTACAATATCAGTAATTTCTGACTTTCTACTTAGCAAGCCAGTTTTCTTGTCTCTACTGAATGTAACTATGTTATCGGTGTTTTGGTTGGCAGCAATTATCCATTTTCCTGATGGAGCGATGTTAAAGTCTCTTGGAGCTTCTCCACCAGTCTCCTCATGGGTTAACAATTTAAGCGTACTATTATCTGCATCAAACTCAAAAATTGAGATTGCTTGAATGGTACGATCTGTAGAGTAAACAAATTTACCTTTCTTAGAAATTCGAATGGCTGCCGCGGTTGGTAAACCAGAGAATGAACCATCTAAAGCAAGATAATCTTTAAGCACTTTAAACTTGCCTCCTTCTTTTTTCAATAGAGAAACAGTTGAAGTAAGCTCGTTGATTACGAAAGCATGTTCCCCATCTGGATGGAAAACCATGTGGCGTGGTCCACTACCTTCTGCAATTTTTATATCTTCATCTAAAGGTGATAATTCACCAGCAGGGCTTAAACTGTAAACTTTTATTTTATCTAAACCTAAATCGCATACATAGACTTTCCCTTCTTTATCTAGTGCCACCATGTGTGCATGAGGTCCTTCTTGTCTAGATTTATTGATGCTACTACCACTATGCTGAGCATAACTTGTCATATCACCTACTGTTCCATCTGTTTTGATAGCAAAAGCAAACACGTTTCCAGTACTGTAACAAGCGATTAAAAGAAATTTCTTATCTTTTGAAAATCTAATGTGGCAAGGAGCTCCACCCGGAATTACTGTTTCATTTAAGAAAGTAAGCTTACCCGCTTTATCTAGAGAAAAAGCTTTGAGTTTTGGTTTCTCGTCTATGCCTATTTCTTCGAAAGTATATAAGAATTTGTTATCGTCTGAAACGCAGATGTAACTTGGGTTTACTGTTGGATAAAGGTCTTTTTGTGTTAGTGTACCTTCTTTCTCGTCAAATTCAAAAGTGTAAATACCACCTTCAATTTCATTTCCTTTCTTGTTGGTATATCCACCGGTTAGTACAATCATATATCAAAAATTAAAGTCTAAAATTTCGTCTACAAGATAACAGTAAAATCATTATGAAAAAAAAAGGTATCTCTGAGAGATACCCTTTTTTAGAAAATTAATCCAACGAATTTATCCACTTCGCTATTTTGAGTGCCTCATCTTTAGGCACTTGCGGCATTGGCGCCATAGGAGTGGCATAACCCGGCCAGTTAGCTGGCTCAGGATTGTAAATAAGCTCTACAATTCGTTCATCTGAATATCCTCTTTTAGCTACATCTTTAAATGCTGGACCTACAACTTTTTTGTCTTCTGCATGGCAAGCATTACAAGTGTTTTTAGTTAATAAAGGCTTAATTTCTGCAAAGGTTGGTGCTTTGCTAGATGCTGCACTGTTTGCTTTCGCTTTAGCAGCAGCGGCAGCTTGTGCTTTTTTAGCAGCAGCAGCCTTTTTAGCTGAAGCCTCTAATGAAGAACGGTAAGTACTTAATTCTTTAGAAGAAAGCTTATCGCCATCAGGAATATTATTTAATGTATAATAACCAGTTGGGTGTAACAAGCTTAAAGTACCATGTCCAGCAGTAACACCAGTTACATTGATCTGATGCACATAATACTGACGCATGTTCTCTACAACTACTCTTACTTTTTTACCATCTTCTGAAACTTTTACTCCTTTAATTTTAAGGTCTTCGTCGTTTACAGTTGGGCTACCATAAACAGCATGGTACTTATATGTAAAGTTTCTACCGTTATAAGAATCTAGATCTTCAGCAGATTTTTTGTCTACAGGATAAGTAAATTCGATCTCGAAACCATCTGGTTTTGCAGTAATGTTTTTCATTTCGAAAGGTACTTTACCAGTCCAAACTAGTCTCTCTAAACCAGAGTTAGTAGTACCTGCAGAACCCCAACCTCTGTTAGTTTCACCAACGAAGATAGAGCCATCGTGCCCCCAACTCATTCTAAGAACACCAGACTGGAAACCAGAACGGAAATCGAAAGCAACACCTTGGTATTCGCCTTTTACTTTCTCAAGAGATACACGCATAATTTTACTTTGCCCTTGATCACCTACTAATAATTGACCTTTAAAAGGTCCAAAGTTATCCGTTTTGATCTCTTTAATTTCTGAGTTAGAAATACCTAACACACCGTGAGGTAACCAAACTGCTGGCAATTGAACTTCTGGAAACTCTTCTTTTGCTTTAAATAAAAAGTCTGGGTTTTCTTCGTCTTGAATGTTAGCAGGCTTGATGAATCTACCATCTTTCTTTTCTTGTCTGATATCGATTTTAGCATAAAATTGCTCAGGAGTTAAATCGATTGGAGAGTTAGGCTCTTTAGACCAAGAAAGTCCGGCAGGGTGACCCATAAAACCACCTTTTTTAACATGCCATACACCACCAGAACCCATCCAGTCACCTTGGTTATCAGTATAAAAGAATTCGCCATCGTAAACACCTAAACCACAAGGAGAACGCATACCCGTTGCGAATGGCTCCATTTGTCCATCAGGAGAAATTTTCATTGCCCAACCTCTCCAAGGCACTCTACTTTCTCCACGCCACCATTCTTCGTTACCGAATGCTACGTTACCAGTTACCATCATACTTCCATCTTCCATAATTTTAGGACCGTAAGAATACTCATGGTAGTGTCCAGAAAGCGGCCAGTCGTAAACTGTTTCGTAAACATCAGCAATGTCGTCTCCATTGGTGTCTTTCAACTTGGTTAATTCACCACGTTGCGTAACAAAGATTGCATTGTCTTTATAGGCTAAACCTAAAGCTTCGTGTAAACCAGATGCAAACAATTTATATTTTGGAAATTCACCATCTGCCATGGTAGCATTTTCTACCAAGTACACATCACCTCTTCTTGTACACAAAGCAACTCTGCCATCAGGAAGTGTAGCCATACCGCCTACTTCCAACAACATACCTTCGTTTACCGGAAGAGTAACAATCTTATAAAATTCATTTTCAGGATTACTATCGTCTTGTGCAAAAGCAACTGATAGCAAACCAAACAATATCAAATGTATAATTCCTAATTTTTTCATGAATGTATGCTTCATCGTTCTAGTCATCATTACCAAATAATTTTATAGCTTATAGAATTAGCTGTGAACTGTCCGACAAGCTCTTTCTTACCATTTGCAGTTCTTACTTTTACAGACTGGTTTCCGTTTAGTTGGATGAAATATTTCTTATCCACACAGTATTCACCAGTTTCTAACATAAAGATGTCGTCACCTTCTGCAAGTTTAACTGAAAGCGTAGTTGGCGCATCTCCTTCAGTTACTTTTACAGTTCTGATGATAGATTTTCCTTCTTCATCTGGTGAGATTGCATCTTCTAGTTTTGTTCCGTTTAGCGAATACATAAATACCGGAGTACCAGAGTTTTCTGCTATTTTATAACCAATGTTGTGGAAACCTTTAGCTTCGTCCATAGCTACCGGGAACGTTTCTGATCCTGTAGATAAGTTAGCAACCGATAGGCCAGTAAATAAGTAACGAGCTGCACCTCTTGGTCTAAATGAACCATCACCTCTGTCGTGCCACATTGGGGTTGCATTTACAAAATCGCCACGCCATACACATACAGGAGTTCCAGATTTTAAGTCGTAAACATAGTTTACACCAGAAGGATCTGCTACACCAATTGAGTGTGTGATTCTTTTGCTTCTATCACCTTCGAAATCGAAGAAAGCTCTAAGCAATCTTGGAGTACTTTCTGCATCTACATAAATTGGAGAATAAGAAGGCCCACCTGAAGCAAATGAGCTTAAGCTATGCAATGGTCTTGGAAATGAGTTAGTCTCGAATAAACCTAACATGGCTGGTCTCCATCCAATACTTTTGTAGTATACAATTTGGAAAGGTTGTTCACCTTGTTTTAAATCCACAGCAACTAGATCGTTACCATTAGCATGCGGAATTTGATTGTCTACTACAGTTTTTCCATCTACTGTAAAACGCAAACCACCGATGTAGTTTAATCTTAGGTTGTATTTGCCAGCTTTTGGAGCAGTAATTTTACCATTAAGAATTACACCGAAGTTGTCGTTCTTGTCTGTAACTGCATAAGTTAATGTTGGAGAGCTACCTTCCATTACAGGAGTAGTGTTCTCGAAATCGGCAATCTTTTGAAATGCCCCATCAAATGTTTTGTAAGTAATGTCAAAAACTTTAATATCAGCTTCTTCCATTAGCTTATATTTCATATTTCTAAAAGCAACTGGACCGTGGTCTCCCTGAATCATAATAGGACCTTTTGCAGTCTCATTATTTTCAATTGGGCCACCAGTTGGTAAAGGTACTTCCAAGTTTTCGTGGATTCTTATTCCATTTAATTCTACATACTCGAAACGAGCGTTTTCTACTTTTTTACCCTGCGCATCAAATCTTGGGGCTTTAAAAGCGATTTTTAAGTGTTGCCAAACACCCGGAGCAAAAGCTGCATTGGTAAGTGGGGCTTTACCCATGTAAATTTTGCCTGGAGTGCTTTCCCAGTTACGGTAAATACCTCCGATATCACTAAAAGCGGGTTCTTTAACTCCCCAGCTATCTAGCAATTGAACTTCGTATCTACCTTGTAGATAAATTCCTGAGTTGGAACCTTTAGGTAACATCACATCTGTTTCGAATATGATATCGCCGTGTTCCCACTTTGTTAGTAATTGACTTTTTTTGGTATCGTCGTTCATGTTGATGAGGATACCAGTGCCATCTTCATAAGCAAATGCTTTTGGTTCTGGCTTTTCTTCGCTAGCTGAGTTCTTTTTCTTTTTCTTCTTCTTGCCTGTGTCTTCTGCTGCTTCTTTTGCTGGCTCGTGGTGGATGTCTAATGTTGGGTTGATCACAACATCTCCCACTACAAACCAGTTTCCTGCTTGCTCTTTAAATGCAGACATATCATCAAATGATATTTGCTGCATATCCTTTTCTTGGGCAAAGAGGCTAAAGCCAAGGAGCATCAAAAAAATCACAAACACATTCCTAATCATAATCATAAGGTTAAAATTTAAATTCAGCGTTAAAAATATTATCTTAATCTGAGGAGAGAAAATAAACTGAGCGTAATCATACCAAAGAGGAATATATAGGTTCCGGCTCAGCTATTTAGCGGGCTGAAAGGAAGCTGCCTGCCTAAAGCAGGCAGCTAAATTGATTTACTTATTTTCTTCTGCTTTCTTTTCTAGTTTAATATCTTGTGAACCTGGTAGCTCATTTTGCTCTTCGAGCAGTACTTCAACAGCTTTTTCTATCTGTTGATCTTTACCATCTAGCAATACTTCAGGCTCATTTCTAACTTTAACATCTGGCTCTAGTTGTTGGTTCTCTAAGTAGTTGCCAGAAACATCTACCATACCTACCTGCGGAATACCAAATACCAAAGTTCCATCTATTTGTCTCTCCCACCAAACTGCAGTTCCAGTACCCGGTACAGGCATACCAACTAATTTACCAATGTTATTTGCTTTGTAAGCATAAGGGAACATATGTGCATCTGAGTAGTTACCTTCACCCATTAACACGATAGATTCTTTTGTCCATTTGAACTGAGGTTCAGTTCCCAATTTCTGCCCTCTTGGCATCATTTGAATGTATTGTTTCCCATTTAAGAAAGTTGCCAAATCGTCGTGCAACCAGCCACCACCATTAAATCTGGTGTCTACGATTATCGCTTCTTTATCAAAGTTTCTACCCAATACTTCTTCGTAAGTTGTTCTGAAACTTGGGTCGTTCATGCCTCTAACGTGCACATAGCCGATTCTACCATCAGATAGTTTTTCTACTTCTTCGCGGCGATTTTCTACCCAACGATGGTATTGCAAATTGCTTTCTGTACCTGCTGAGATTGGCTCAATTACCTCATCCCATCTATTCCCATTTGATGGATTATAAAGAGAAAGCAACACTTTTTTACCAGCCTTTCTATTGAGCATAGGATAGTAATTGGTATTAGCTTCAATGGTTTCTCCATCAATTTTCTCAAGAATGGTTCCTGCTGAAATTTTTGATTCTGCCTTATCTGCTGGACCTTTTTCTAGTACTTCTGCCACCTTTAAACCATTGCCAGTAAAATCCTTATCGAATAATAAACCTAGCGAAGCGGTTTCGTCTCCATTGTCTGAATGTGCATAGAAACGGCAGCCTGTGTGAGAAGCATTTAGCTCACCCAACAACTCACTTAACATCTCAGAAAAATCGTAATTGTTATTGATGTAAGGCAGGTATTTCTCATATTCTTTTTTGTAGAAATCCCAATCAACACCATGTAAATCTGTTAAGTAGAATTTGTTTTTTACTTGTCTCCAAGCGTGGTCAAAAATGTAAGCTCTTTCTTTGGTTTTGTCGAGTTTCATCTCGCCATTTACACCAATGGTCTTTACACTACCACTGCTTACATCCACTTTCTTAACCGAACCACTTGAAAGTAAGAATAGATTTTTTCCATCTTTATCGAAGCTGAGGCCACCACCACTGTTGCCTAATTTGGTAACGATTTTGGTTTCTCTGGTTCTTAAATTGGTTTTCCATAAATCTACTCCTTGTTCAAATCTACAGATGTAGTACAATGTCTCACCATCTTTAGAAACTACGGCATCGTTTAATCTTGAAGAATGAATGGTTAATCTCTCCTTTCTATCTTCTATGCCATCTAGCTCCATTTTTATTTCTGGCAATTCGTCTTTATCTGCTTTTTCATCTTTCTTGTCATCATCTTCGTCTTCTTTCTTCTCATCTTTTTCGCGCTCTTTGTAAAGCTCAAAATCTGCCTTGCTTAAGTTAAATTCATCATAAGCTTCTTGCGTGAAGAAAGTAGCATATACGTCTGCTTCTGAACCCCAACTACCTCTGTTTTTCATACCGTCTCTGTCAGAAAACCAGATCATCATTTTGCCATCCATCATCCACTTTGGAGCCTCATCGCTAAATCCACTTTTGGTTAGATTTATCAATTCTCCCCCTTGTGCTGAGATTAAACCAGCCTCAGAAATCCACTGGTTAGGTTGGTTAAATACCACCAAGAACCATTTGCCATCTGGTGACCAATCGTAATACTGGTCTCCATCAGAATAAGAATAGTTATGCTCTGCACTAAGAATGGTTCTTTTAGCTTTTGATTCTAGGTTGATCACTTTTAGCACCACTCTGTCTTCCAAATAAGCTACTTCTTTGCCATCTGGCGACCAAGAGGGTTGAAACTCAGCATTTGGTGCATCAGTAATTACTTCTTCTTTTAAGATAGTAGAAGCATAGAAATAAGGCTCTTCTTCTCTTACAATCTCGGTGCTGTAAATATTCCAACTTCCATCTCTTTCACCTGCATATAAAAGCTTTCTACCGTCTGGACTAAAGCTTACGCTACGCTCCTGCGCTGGTGTATTGGTAATTCTTTTGGTATCGCCATCTTCTACCGGAGCCACAAAAATTTCTCCTCTGTATACAAAAGCGATTTCTTTACCATTTGGTGAAACTGCCATTTCTGTCGCGCCACCTCTCACAGAAGTTGTTTCGTAATCTGCTCCGCTGTTATCTGTTCTAATTGAAATATTTACCTTAACTGGGTCGCTTCCCGGTTTCATGGTATAAATTTCACCATCGAATCCGAAGCAAAGCAAATCGTTGTTAGAAGCAGTTAAAAATCTAACTGGATGATTCTCGAATGAGCTTAATTGCTTTTTAGAAGCATTGCCATTTAGAGAAGCTTTAAAAACATTAAAAGTGCCTTTTTCTTCACTTAAGTAGTAATAGTTTTCACCATCTGCCGCAAAAACTGGCGATCTGTCTTCACCTCCAAAATCGCTTAGCATGGTGTATTTACCATCTTTTACATCTAGCAACCAAATATCTCTAGTTACTGAAGAAGTATGATGCTTTCTCCAAGGGTCTTCGTAACCTTTTTTATCTTGGTAAATAATGGTTGAACCATCTGCACTGTAGCGTGCTTCTTCGGCTGTGATAGAAGTAATTTGCTCTGGTCTGCCACCTTGTACGCCTACTTCGTATAACTCTGGCAATCTGCCATAAGGAAACTGTGCGTATTTTACATCATCTGTTCTTAATGATGTAAACATAATCTTGCTGTTATCTGGGGTAAAATCACTTGGATAATCATCAGAAGAATGGAAAGTTAAGCGATTAGCTTCACCACCTTCTGAAGGAATAACAAAAACATCGAAATTGCCATATCTGTCTGAAGCGAAAGCCAAAGACTTGCCATCTTTAGACCAAACTGGCATAAAATCATGCGCATTGTGCATAGTTAGCGGGATAGCCTGCCCACCACTGGTACTTACCTTGTAAATATCGCCCTTGAAAGAGAAGGCGATCTCACTTCCATCTGGAGAAATCGCAGGATAACGCATCCATAAGGGTGCATCTTGCGCAAAAACCATTGTGGAAAATGAGATAAAGAAAAGATAAGATATGAGTTTTAATAGTTTCATAAACATCTTTAAAATTTGAATTATTAGTGCGGAAAGTTAAAAAAATATCAAGAAGCAATAAAAATAAATTATATAAGCGGAAAAATACATCGATTTAATCGAATGCAATGTGCGCTTTGTTTTGTAGCAATTTAATAAAGTCTCCCGTAAGGGTGAAAATTAAAAATTATGAAACTGAAAAAATATTTATTACTGCTCAGCCTCTCAATTGCAATCTTGTTTGCTTGCGATAGCACACTTGTATCGGAAGAATGTAGCTGCTTGCCAGAATCTGACTTAGAAATCACTTCTGGAACTTACTATGGCTATTGTGCTGGTTATTGCTATCAAGAATTAATACTGAACTCCAATTTGGAAACTTATTATGAAAAGAAAAGTATATACGATGCAGATGCGTATCCTAAAGTAGCTTTTACAAATAGCCTCACTCAAGCTAAATACGATAGCATTTATAATAGCATAGATTTCTCTGTTTTTAACAACTTACCCGACACACTTTCGGACTGTCTAGATTGTACAGATGGTGGTGCTGAATGGATAGAAATTAAGCAAAATGGGCAAAGTAAAAAGGTAGTTTTTGATGCTTATGCAGATATTGAAGGTTTAGAAGACCTAGTAGATATACTGCAAAGATTAAGAAACGAATACAGCTCTATGAAATAATGTAGATAAATCTAATAATTAGCGCTAGCGTGGTAAAACAACTTGCACTGTATGAGATTAAATATGTAAATTGTATAGAAATAAACGCTATTTAGATTGAATGAAAATTCAATTAAAAACGTTTATACAGATAGTAAAATTTATTTTAAAACTTAAACAAGAACATTATGGATTATGTATTTAACTTTTTCATCTGGCTTCTGGTCGATGTATTTGGGATTAAAACCATTCGGAGAGAAAACAACATTTACACAAAGATTTTAAAAGCGATTGCATTTTTGATCTTCGGTTTTATCTGTGTAGCATTTGTTTTGACACTTATTGCCGGAACAAGATAAATTTCCTCTCCTAATAAGATGAGTACCATCAAATCGGTTGTTCTGGATTTTTATATAAATGTATATTTTTACGCTCCAGAACAAAACCTGATTATTGATGGAGCTCAAACCAATTACCACCCAAGAAGATTCTTCTAAAAGCATTTTTAACTCTCCCGATTGCCAACAATTACTCGAGGCATATCAAAACTTTTATCCAACAATCGGCTATAATCCACCTTGGATTGGCTATTTCATTTTTAATCAAGAAACAGTCGTTGGCTCTTGTGGCTTTACAGGCAAACCAGTAGATGGCAAAGTTGAACTAGCTTATTGGACTTTTAAAGCTCACGAAAACAAAGGTATTGCTTCATTTGCCTGCAAAGAACTGATTAAGATCGCCAAACAAGCTGATACAAACCTGATAATTACTGCTAAAACTGCTCCTGAAGAAAACGCTTCCACAAGCATATTAAAAAAGAATGGCTTTACCTTCTCTGGAATTGTACAAGACCACGAAATTGGCGATGCTTGGCTTTGGCAATTGCAACCTGAGAATTAACTTTAGATTTTAAACAATTCTTTGGAAGCACTCAAAAAATACATCAAGCAAATACACCCAATTTCAGCAGAAACGCTAGAAGTTCTGTTGGCTCAATTTAGCACTGAGACTTTTATAAAAGGGACTTACTTTGCTAAAGAAGGTAATAATGAAACTCGCTTTGGCATTTTAGTGAAAGGTGTTTCCAGAACTTTTTTTAGGAATAATGAAGGTGCAGAATACAACAAAATGTTTAATGTAGCTCCATCTTTTATCGGTGCTTATTCTACGCTTATCACTGGTAAAGAAAACCGTATCAATATTGAATTTCTAACTGATGCAGAAGTGTTAGTTACAAATTACCAACAGTTTATTTCACTCTATCAAAAACATCCTCAAATAGAATCTCTTTCCAGAAAACTATCTGAAAATTACTTTGTGCAGAAAGAAAAGCGCGAGATTGAATTGGTGACAATGGATGCAGAAAAGCGCTATGAGATTTTTAAACAGGAATTTCCCAACCTCGATCAATTAATTCCACAATACCACATTGCTTCTTATTTAGGAGTAAGTGCTACACAACTTAGCCGTATCAGAAGGAATTTGGCAGGGAAGTAAAAAATGCATTTTATATTTACATATGTAAATGTACCTACCCAATTTACCACTCATCTTAGCCAGTAAATAATCTATTATTCAATTATGAAAAAGAGCATTTACCTGCTATGTATTGTATTGTTTTTAGTATCAGCAGTACAAAGTAAATCTATTGAAACACCTAAAAATGAAACAGTTATGAAATATTCTATTTTAGTATTGTACAATGTAACCAACCACTGGCTGCTTTTAAAGCGTGAAGAAAGAGGAAAAATCTTTGAGAAAGAGATTATGCCCATTATCCAAAAATTTGATGGCAAGTTGAAAGTACGGCTATTTGATAGCGAAGCTTTCCATGCAAAAACTTCTGACTTTATGATAATCGAATGTGCTGATCTTAAAGACCACTATTACTTTATGGAACATTTGAGAGACACCAGTCTTTTTGGTAAACCTTATATTCAATTAGTAGATGTAATTATTGGCATTGAAGATGGCTTTGCCCAATTCGAAGATGAAGAATATAAACCTGATTGAAAAGTCTTGTAGAGTTTGCCTATAGTTCAGCCATGTTTCAGATAAAATTGCCTGTTTACTCTGAGAAAAAACTTTAATAGCTTATAATTGATTGTATTGTTACAACACAGTAAAACTGATATAATCAATTAGAGTAAATAATGAAAAAAAGAACCTTAGGAAAAACAGGATTTGAGATTTCTGAAATTAGTTTAGGCACTTGGCAAGTTGGTGGCAAATGGGGCGAAGATTTTGACCATAGCAATGCCGATAAAATATTAAACTCTGCTGTAGACAAAGGCATTAATTTTATAGATACCGCAGATGTTTATGGAGATAGAGAAAGTGAAAAAGCTGTTGGTAGACTGGTTAAAAATAGGTCTGAACGCATTTATGTAGCGAGCAAATGTGGCAGAAGATTAAACCCACATACCAATGAAGCTTACACACCAAAAGCACTTAGAACTTTTGTAGAAGAAAGCTTGCAAAATATTGGCATAGAATGCCTTGATCTTATACAAATACACTGCCCTCCTACAGAAGTGTATTACCGCCCAGAGATTTTTGAGGAATTTGAAAAACTCAAAGCAGAAGGTAAAATTCTTAATATGGGAGTAAGTGTAGAAAAGGTTGAAGAAGCGATTAAAGCCATCGAATATGATTGTGTTACAACTGTGCAAATCATTTTCAATATGTTTAGGCAAAGACCGGCAGAGTTGTTCTTTAAATTGGCTAAAGAAAAGAATGTGGGAATTATCACTCGCGTACCTCTTGCTAGTGGTTTGTTAAGTGGAAAGTTTAGTAAAGATACTGCTTTCGGGAAAGAAGATCACCGTAACTTTAACAGAGATGGTGCTGCATTCGATAAAGGCGAAACCTTCTCAGGTATCGATTACAACACTGGTTTAGATGCTGTGGAAGCTTTAAAAGAGAAATTCCCAGATACAGATTTGGTAATGCTCGCTTTAAAATGGATTTTAATGTTTGATGAAGTGAGCTGTGTGATTCCTGGAGCATCTAAAGAATCGCAGCTTGTACACAATGTTGAAGCAGCCGATTTTCCCTCGCTAAGCAGTGGGCAGATGGATGCTGTTAAAGAAGTGTATGACACTTACATTAAGAAACAAGTGCATCAACTTTGGTAAAAAGATTTAACTTTTTTTATAAATCCCGGCTTTCTTCTTAGTCGGGATTTTTTTTATTATTAGCCAAACATATCAGCATTTCTAATGATCTCAAAACTAATTGGCAACATCAGCAAAATGAGAACTAATACGTTAAAATCGTTTGGCAAAAACCTACATACAAATTGCTTTAGAATCACACTTTGTGATCAAAATATAGAAATAGCAGCAATTTTGGCAAATACATTTAAAGAAGCTGATGATGTGGAGGTTATACAAGGCAACCTCTTCCATTTATGGGCTGATGCATTGGTAAGTCCAGCAAATAGCTTTGGTGATATGAGTGGTGGTTTAGACAAAGCCATAGATAATTTTTATGGAAAGAAAGCCCAATCGATGGTTCAAAATTCGATTAGAGAAAAGTATTTGGGTGAACTGCCCGTTGGTGCTGCTGTTACTCTACAAATGCCAAATAAGCAGTTTCCAAATTTAATGGTTGCTCCTACCATGCGTATTCCGGGTAAAGTAGCAAATTCTCTAAATGCATACTTAGCAATGCGTGCAATTTTGGTCGAGTTAATCCAAATAAACAAAAAGCAAGCTGGAGCTATTAAATCAATTGTAATACCTAGTTTGTGCACGGGTGTCGGAAGAATGCCTTACCAAGAGTCTGCAAATCAGATTTTTACAGCTTACAAAAATATTATTTTTGGTGGATGGTTAGATGTGGCTCATCCTGCTATGGCTCCTTATGCTTTAAAAGCTCAATCTGTTTAATCAGTTACTTTCTCAAAAAAAGATTGATTCGCTACCATTGTTTTAAGCAAGCAAACTATTCTAGTTACTTTGGTTTCGTCTTTTTTAGCTTCATTTATCCAGCTTACCCAAAGTCTTTGTTCACTTTCTTTGAGTTGCAAAAAGTTGTCTTTAGCTGCTTTAGATTCATTTTCTAGACAAATCATTATCTCTTCTGGAACTTGCAAATCACTTTTATCTAAATACAATTTAACCCTCACTATATCTCCTATGTCTTTCTTTATCTTTTTTCTAATTTCTGCTTTTACAGGTAAAAAAAGTGCATCATTACCCATTGGCATGAGCTTGTAGTTATTTATTTCAAAACCATCAATAGATCCCTTCACTTTTACCCAACCAAAAGGCGCTTTCTTGTCTTGCTTAATTTCTGGAATAGCTGCATACGTCCAGCCACCTTTGCCCGGAAATTTTTGCAATACATAATCACTATCGGTAATTAACTGATCCATTGTTTTCAGACATTAAATGTACTTTGAAAATCAGCTTCAATTTCCGACAAATTAGGCAAAATCAAAAACAACCTGTAGAAGATTTAAGCCTTCTACAGGTATATTTCAATAGCTTTTTAATTTTTAATGGGTAATAGATATCTATCTTAAAAAATTGATAAACAATTTTTAAGAGCTTTGTAAAATTCTATAATAAGCACAATAGTATTAGTTCAAATAATGAGCAATCAAAATCTCATTATTCTATAGTTTCGAGTTGGAATTGATTGATTTGTTATTCCTTATTTTTTAAAAACAGCCTGAGATCGTATAGAAGTAAGGAATATTAAACTGTAAATCCTTCTTCTATAATTTCTTTTAAAGTAGCAACAACATCGCCCTTTACCTTAAATCCATTAATAGATGTAAACTGTGTTGCTTTCAATTTATCATCCATAATAATGGAAGAGGTCATCATGTAGAGTAATGTGTCTTTGTAAATAGATGAGAAATGTTGTTCAAATAACTTCATAAACTCATAGCCATCTTTTAAAGGCATATTAATGTCTACAAGAATCAGGTCTGGAAAGTCCTGATCATTTAATTTTAAGCTTGCAAGGTAATTAATTGCCTTGTCTGTCCCCTTCTCGATATGTAATCTAATGTCAGGGTCAATCGCATCTACTGAAAGTGTAAAGATGTGGTTGTAAATCTCATCGTCGTCAACAAGTAGAATGCTTTTAAGCTTTTTAGCTTCCATAATCTTTTCCATAGAAAAATAATTATTTAAAAAGTTAAAAGAATATAAAAAACGAAGCTTATTTAATAGTTAATCGTTTGATAGTCAATACATTTAGTATGGTTTGAGATATACAAAGAACTCTGTTCCCAATCCAGGGTAACTCTCAACCTTAACTTTGCCATTATTTTTTTCAATCATGTTTTTGATTATGTTTAGACCAATTCCTTTACCTTCTCTATCTTCATTAAATCGCTTAAATGGTTTAAACAATTTGTCTCCAACAACTTTCATATCCATTCCGATTCCATTGTCTTTTACTACTAGACAAATAAAATCGCCATCTTTTTTGGTGGTGATATGAACAAGAGTTTTGCGATCGTAAGAGCGATATTTAACAGCATTACTTATAAGATTTTGCATAATGCTCATTAAGTAAGGTCTGTTATATACTATCTCTTTGGCTTTATTAAAATTGATGTTTATTTCGGCATTACTTTCAGTAATTTGACTTTTAAGTTTGATTTCAACCTCTTTATAGATGTCTTCAAACTTGACTGTATCTGCTTTTATATCGTCGTTTTTCTGTGTATCAATTATCTCAATAAGACCATTCAAGGTATATTCAAGTGTATTAATTGAGTCCACAAGATTTTGCTGTACTTCTTTCTGTTTTTCACCAGTAACCATAGAGAATAAATTCAAAAGGTTTTTGGCATTCACCAATGGCGCTCTTAAGTCGTGAGCAGCTGTATATACAAAGCTGTCTAGATACTCATTACTTCTTATTAATTGTGCATTGCTGTTTTCGAGTAATTTTTGAGCTTCTTTAAGCTCTGTAATCTCGATAAATGTAAGCACAACACCATCAATCTCATTATCGCTAATTTTATAAGGCAAAATTCTTAGGAGATAATATTCACCGTTATTGAAAATTTCTTTTTCAACTTTCTTACCTCCATCGATTACATCATTTACCGCATTTTGGAAATTATCGAATCTGAAATTTCTATGGAAATGGTAGATTGGTCTACCAGTATCAGACTCAACCAAATTGAAATGATGCGAAGCTGCCATGTTAAACTTACGCAAACAAGCATCTTTATCTAGTAATATGGTACCGATCTCAGTACTAGATAGCAAGTTGTTTACGTCGTTGTTTGCTTCTTCTACTGCTTTAATTTTGTACTGTAATTCTGAGTTTACTGTAATTAACTCTTCGTTTACAGACTGTAACTCCTCATTGGTACTCTGCAACTCTTCGTTAGATGCCAGCAACTCTTCGTTGGCCGCTTGTAACTCTTCGTTACTGGTTTCTAATTCTTCTAGTGCAGACTGTAATTCCTGACGAGTGGTGTCCAGTTCGTTTTCCAGATCCTGAACACGTTTATCTTCAATGTCATTCGTATATTCTAACTCTAGACCTTTTACACTACTAAGTACTCCTTCTTCAAACACAATAAGGATATATTTCTCATGCTTACCTACATCATATGCTTGAAAATGCAATTGAAGTGTAATGTCTTTGTCTTCGAAATTGAAAGGAATTTTCTTATAAGAAATCCTCTTATCTTCATTTAAAGCTCTTCTTATACCATTTCTTATGGTTAGAGAAACTTCTTCTGAAGTCATTTTAAGAATGTTGTAAACTGGCTCTTTTTGAGGAACACTCAAATAGCTATTTAGCTTGCCATGAATGTACTGGATGTTATAGTCTTTGTCTACAAACACACAGTTAGGACTAAATTGCTGTACCAGTATTTCTTCAAAAATATTCTTTTTAAAACCCTTCTGGTAAACCCCAGGGTTATTTACCGAATTATCTACCGCTTGTATTCGAGAAGATATTTCGTCGTAAACCTGATTGTATCTTTCTAAAGGTTTGCGGTTATGTCTGGATGTATAAATCTTCCATTTTTTATCCAACACCTCAAACTCTTGGCTTACATCGCTGGTGCTTTCACTTGAACCCAAGAACAAATAACCTCCCGGATTTAAAGCGAACTGGAAGTTTAATAATGTTTTCTTTTGAATATGTGGCTCAATATAGATCAATAGGTTACGACAAACCACTAAATCTAATCGGATAAATGGCGGATCTTTAATAATGTTGTGTTTGGCAAATACGATGTTCTTACGAACAAAGTCTTTTACCTGAAACTGATTCTCACCAAGCTTATTAAAATACTTCGAAATATATCTGGTAGGTAAATTAGCCAACTGATGGCTATTATAGATACCAGTACTAGCTCTTTCTAAAGCATCGCGATCTATATCAGAAGCAAATATTTTAAATCTTATATTACCATATAAAGCATGAGTCTCGAAGAAATCGAGCATTAAAAATGCTAATGAATAAGTTTCTTCACCAGTAGAACAACCTGCCGACCAAATACGAATTGGCTCATTGGTAGTTTTGTTCTTTACAATTTCTGGAAAAACTTTATTCTTTAAAGCCTCAAATGCTTCTGGGTCTCTAAAAAATGAAGTAACACCTATTAAAAACTCCTTGTACAGTTTTTTAACCTCATCAGGGTTTTCAATAAGATATTGATCAAGTTCTATTAAGGATGAGAAATGAAGTATTTTCATATTCTTCTCAATCCTTCTAAGAATTGTCGGCTTTTTATAGGCCGAAAAATCTATACCTGAAACCTTTTTAACTTTAAAAAGAATAAGGTCTAGGTAACTATTAGAGCCTTTGTTAGGCTGTAAATTTTCAAATTCTTTGAGTACGTCTGTTTTACCAGAAAAATAGGCAACCAATTTTTCTCCCATGTCTCTTGGTGGTAAAATTAAATCTACCATACCAGTTGAGATTGCGGCATTTGGCATACCATCAAACTTGGCTGTATCTGGGTCTTGCACCATTATCATCCCACCAGCTTCCTTAATCATCTTAATACCCCTAGAGCCATCTGTTCCTGTACCAGAAAGTATAATCCCAACCGATTTTTCTTCTAGTACATTCCCTAATGAGTTAAAAAACAAATCAATAGGAAGGTTTGGTCCAACAGAGTTTTCTTTCTCCATTAGAAACAGCTTCCTATCTTTAATAATAATATTTTTCTTTACTGGTATCAAATAGATCTTATTAGGGTGAATTACCTGACCATTTTGTGCTGTGGTAATTTTCATATTTGTGTGCTTACCAAGCAGCTCAGGCATCATACTCTTAAAATCAGGAGAAAGGTGCTGAATAATTACAAAAGCAATTCCGCCATTCTCAGGCATATTGGCAAAGAACTCTTTAAGAGCCTCCAAACCACCTGCAGATGCACCAATACCTACAATCGGAAAATTCTCATTATTGTTAAGTAAGTTTGTTTTTGTTTCTTTTGCGGCCTTATTGTCTTTCATTTATCTGTTGCGTTAAAACTTTTTTTTTCACTACGATGTCAGGTAAAATTACTGTCACCTTAGTACCTTCCCCATACACACTCTCCAAATGAATATCTCCGTTAATTTTTTCTACCGCTTGTTTTACAATATACAAACCCAAGCCTGAGCCCTTGCAAATATCATTGCCGCGATAAAACATATCAAAAACTTTCTCTAGATCAGTATGTATTACTCCGATACCATTATCTTCTATACTTATGAAGATTTTGTTATTTCCTGCTTTACTGGCAGTAATTGTTACCTTTTTTTTAGTTACTGCTTTACGCTGGTATTTTATAGCATTTCCAATAAGATTATTTAATATAATTTTTAGTTTTTCCTCGTCTGAGTTTAAATCGAGACAAGGCTCTATTTGAACATCGAATTCTATGTCTTTAAAATAAATAGCATGGCTTTGAGTCTGAATACAATGGTTGATTATGTTGTCTAATGCTATGGGTTTGATTTGCAATGCCTTTCTTTGATTATTAGCCAAATCCAAAATCGTATTCACCAATTTATCTAAAGACTGAATTCTTTCTTTAATAAGCGGCAGGTAGCTTCTTGCAAGAGATTCATCTTTGCTCATATCTGCCAACTGTATTAATCCTAAAGTTGTCATTAAAGGAGAGCGCATATCGTGTGAGGCTTTATAGACAAAGTTATCAAGCTCAAAATTTCTGGTTTTAAGCTCATTACTAATTCTATCAAGCTCATGATTACGAATCGTAAGTGTTTCAACCATATGTTGTAACTCTTCTTCTTTCATCGCTAAATCCTCATAGTTTCTTTTTATATCATTAAATACAGATTCCGCTATTTCTCTTTCTATAAA
>PBYL01000152.1 GCA_002729595.1 Thalassovita sp.
GTGTTTGATTACAACAAAATGTATGATACTTGGTGGAACAAAACACTGGCAGGTAAAGAAAGTGTAACATGGCCCGGAAAGGTAAAGTACTTTGCCCTTACATCGGGAACTTCGGGCGCAGCCAGCAAACGAATTCCAATAACCTACCAAATGTTGAAAGCCATACAAAAAACAGGTAGGCTTCAAATTCTATCTATGGCAGGCATGAATATTCCTTCTGATCTGTATCAGAAAAAGGTTTTGATGCTGAATGGCTGTTCTAAACTTGAAAAAACAGAAGGTCATTTTGAAGGAGATTTGAGTGGAATAATGGCCAAAAAGTTTCCACTTTGGTTTTTTAGGTTTTATAAACCCGGTAAGAAAATATCTTCCATCAAAGATTGGAATGCAAAAATAGATGCGATGGTTAAAGCAGCTCCAACTTGGGATGTAGGCATAATTGCAGGTGTTCCAGCTTGGGTGCAATTACTGTTAAGCAGAATTATTGATCACTACGGATTAAATAATATTCATGAGATTTGGCCAAACTTCAAAATCTTCGCACATGGTGGTGTTGCCATGAATCCATATAAAAATAGTCTTACAAAGCTATTTGGCAAAGAGGTAATTCTGCTCGAAACCTATCTAGCTTCCGAGGGATTTCTGGCATACGAAAAAGGCTCGAAAACCCATAATATGCAATTGGTAACAGACAATGGAATTTACTTTGAGTTTGTGCCATTTAATGAGAGTAACTTCGGTGCGGATGGTGAAATATTAGACCAGCCTGAAGTACTCACTTTGCAAGAAGTTGAGGCAAATGTAGATTATGCTTTACTCATTTCTACCTGTGCGGGCACTTGGCGATATTTAATTGGGGATGTTGTAAGATTTAAGTCAGTAGAACTTGCTGAAATTGAGATAGTGGGCAGAACAAAACATTTTATCAGTTTGTGTGGCGAGCATCTTTCTGTTGATAATATGAACCGTGCAATTACCAATACCGCCGAAGAATTTGGGATTAATATACCTGAATTTACAGTAGTGGGCATTCCTCACAATGGCATGTTTGCTCACCAATGGTTTTTGGGTGTGGAGAATCACATAGTGCCAGATTTAATCAAGCAATTTTTAGATAATCAACTCAAAGAATTGAATGATGATTATCGAGTGGAAAGACAGGCTGCTTTAAAAGAGATTTTTGTTGAAGTTTTGCCTGTAAGCATATTTTATGAGTTTTTAAAAATAAAAGGCAAAGCAGGAGGGCAGCATAAATTCCCAAGAGTTTTGAGTAAAGAAATGCATAAAGAATGGAATAAATTTTTGACTAATAATATATCGAGATGAATAGAACTTTAAGATATTTTTAAATACTCAAATCAGCCATTCAATTCAGAAAAGCTTTGCCTAAATTTAATTCAATTAATTACATAGGTGAAAAATTTCAGCTTTGCTAAGGTTGAATTTTTTAGTGTTTATATATCATATTAAATGAATTGCAATCCGATACAAAAAGGAAACTCAAATCTTACTGGGGTTTGAGTTTTTGTTTTAATAAATCTTTAATTCAAGTTTAAAGATAAAATAAGTTTAATCTTGAGATATTACCATTTATACTGCCTTCTTCTGAGTAAAAATTTGTGTGATTAGCTTTAACATACAAACACACACTGTACTAATATTTCAAGGCAAAACATGAACAAATCTCAATTTTTAAAAGCATTAAGCCGTAGAAAATTTATAAAAAATTCTGTGGTAGCAGCTACCGGTACCACCATTCTTCCAGCAATAATAACCGCTTGTAATGATGATGACGACACACCAAGTTTTACTCCCGAAGGTGACTACGGATTTTTTGAAGGTGTAGCCAGTTTTGATCCCACTCAGACTCAAGTGATTTTATGGACGAGATATACACCTGCCAGCAATGAAGAAAGCCTACCTCAATTAATTCTAGATGTTGCAACTGATGAAAACTTTAGTCAGCTAGTAGCTAGTGAAACTGTAGAAGTGGATACAAATAATGATAATACTGTAAATGTGGATGTGAGTTATCTTACATCTAACACTAAATACTATTACAGATTTAGAAATGAAACAAGCGATGCAGTTTCAATCACTGGTGAGACGAAAACATTACCAGCATCTGGCGAAGCCGCTGAAGTTAAAATGGCAGTAGTTTCATGTGCAAACTTTCAAGCGGGACTATTCAATGTATATGGTGCAATTGCAGAATCAGATGTTGAGGTTGTGATTCACTTAGGAGATTATATTTATGAATAAGAAGCTGGTGGATATGGTTCGAATGATACAACTGCCACACTTGGGAGAGAACACGAACCATCTGGTGAAATTATAGAGTTAGAAGACTACAGAACTAGATACAAGCAATATAGAAGTGATGAACAGTTACAAAAACTGCATCAGTTAAAACCATTTATTTGTGTATGGGATGACCACGAAATTGCCAACGATGCTTATAAAGATGGTGCTGAAAACCACCAATCTGATGAAGGTGATTTCGAAACCAGAAAAATGAATGCGTTACAAGTTTGGCACGAATACCTACCTGCCAGGGTAGATGATACAACTAAAATTTATAGAAGCTTCGATCTTGCTGGTATTGTAAACTTAATGATGCTCGACACAAGAATTATTGGTAGAGACAAGCAAATAGATTATACAGAATACTTTACAGAGACTGGATTAGATACTACTGCTTTTGCTCAAGATTGGCAGTCAAGCACTAGAACTATTTTAGGCTCAGAACAAAGAGATTGGCTAACTGGAAGCATTGCAAGTAGCAGTGCTAAATGGCAAGTTCTCGGCAGTCAGGTGTTGATGGGGAAATATATGATTCCGGCAGAAATGTTGGTTTTAGTTGCTCAGATTACTTCAAGTGGTATTACAGATGAGCTCATTGCTCAATACACTCAAGTAGTTACAGAATTGGTTACTATAAAATCTAAAATAGCTTTAGGTATAACTGTAACAGAGGAAGAGAAAGCCAGAGTAGAAACTGTACTTCCTTATAACTTAGATGCTTGGGATGGTTACCCTGTAGAAAGAGAAATTATCTTTGCTGCTGCATCTGGTAAAAATCTTATTTCATTAGCTGGCGATACGCACAATGCTTGGTACTCTAAACTCTCTGATGCAAGTGGAAATCAAGTAGGGCAGGAACTGGCAACTTCTTCTGTTTCTTCACCAGGTTTTGAAGCTATATTCGGAGATGATGCCGAAACCATTGCTGCGTTAGAACAATCTAATACATTGTTAATAGACGACCTACAATATACAGATGCTTCTAGAAGAGGTTATCTCTATGTAAAATTTACAGAAAGTGATGTGGAAGCAGATTGGCTATTTGTTAATACGCTGGCTTCTTTAGACACTTCAACTGTTTCAGGCAATAATGTCACCGTTGTTTAACTCTATATTTTAATTTTTAATTACAACAAAAAGGGGCTCCAATTTGAAGCCCTCTTTTTTTATCAATTTGATTACAACTATTCATTTCTTAAACAATCTATCGGATTGCTAACCGAAGCTTTAAAGCTTTGCCCGCTTACTGTTAAAATGGCTATAAGTGAGACAATTATTCCGGTTATTAAAAAATACCACCAAGAGATGGCTATTTTAAAAGCAAAACTTTCGAGCCAGACACTAAAAACATAATTGGCTAAAGGCACCGCGATGATATAAGCCAGCAAAACTAACTTGATATAATCTTTAGAAAGCAACATTAATATACTGCTCACAGAGGCTCCCATAACTTTGCGAATGCCGATTTCTTTTACTCTTTGTGCTGATGAAAATGCAGCCAAACCAAACATACCCATGCAAGCAATAAAGATTGCTAAACCAGATGCATAAAAACCAATGGTCAACCATTTTTGATCAGCTTCATATTGCTGTTTTACTACCTCATCCATAAACTCGTAATCAAAAGGCAAATCAGGAGCAACAACTTTCCACTTTTCTATAAGTTTGCTTAAGCCTTCATTTAGATTATTAGGAGATAAACGAATGTACAAGCTGCTATAATAGGGATTTGTCCCCATATACAATACTACTGGGTCTATATTTTGATGTAAAGATTCATAATGAAAATCTGCTACCACTCCAACTATTTCAGCTTGCAAAAACATATCGAGTAGATATTTACCTGTAGGGAAATCTATCACTGTCCCAATAGGATTGGTTAATCCTGCTTCTTTCACAAACTTTTCATTAACCAATATTTTTCTATAACTCCTGATTGTATCATTAGCCGTGAGCATCTTACCTGTTTTGAGTTTTACCTGTAAAGTATTTATTAGTTCGTGATCTATACCAAGAGCTTTACCTTTTAATTCTTTGTTGTCAATAACAAAGTGATATATATTATTCGAAAACCTATTTGTACTACTTATTTCATTCGAACTTCCAGAAACTGATTTAACTACAGACTCGTTGGCTAGTTCACTTCTATATTGATCTAGTAGTTTGCCGCTTCTGTTAAAAGGAACATGCACTTTTAGCACAAAATCGTCTGTAAAACCTAGATTTTTAGTAAAAACAGCTTGCATCTGTTCATTCATCAAAAATGTGCTAATGATTAAAAACGAAGAAATAATAAACTGAAAAGTTGCTAGTACAGCAATTAATTGCTTGTTTCCAAACAATTTAAATTTTTGCCGAAGATTGGTATCTGGCGAAAAGCTAGATAAAATTAATGCCGGATAACTTCCAGATAAGAAACCAGTAAGAATTATTAATCCACCAATGAGTATTAAAAATATAGGCTCTGAAAATATTTTGAATGAAAGTTCTTTACCTACAATACCGTTAAACACTCCAATAGAAAACGTCAGAAGCACAGCACTCAAAATAAAAGACAATATCGTCATTAAAAGAGATTCGCTCAAAAACTGTATAATCAACTGCTTTCTAGAAGCTCCCATCGTTTTGCGCATCCCTACTTCTTTAGTTCTACGAGATGACTGACTGATAGAAAGTGATGTAAAATTGATACATGCAATTGTAAGTATTAAAGCAGCTAAACCAGCCAAAATATAGACATAACTAATCTTACTATTAACAATGTATTTTTGATTAATATCAGCAAAGTGAATCTTTAGAAGTGGAATTAATGAATATTCTCTTTTTGGGTTTTCATCTGGCCTTCTCGATTCAACTAAATCAATTATTTTATTTTCTAATTCTAATAGGTTTACTCCTTCATTCACTTCAATAAAAGTATTTGGGCCTAAAGACTGCCACGATCCTCCATTTTGAAAGGAATAATCCACTTTTTCTAAAAAACTGATTGGCAGAATAATATCGAATTGTAAACTAGAATTACCAGGTATATCTGCTAGAATTCCTGTTACGATAAAATCGTAATCTTGAGACCAGTCGTCTGACCTAACTCTGAGGGTTTTACCTATTGCTGGTTCTTCACCAAAATATTTAAGAGCTATCTCATGAGTTAGTAAAATTTGTTGTGGATTTTGAAATAGATTTTTCGAGCTACCGTCTAAGAGAGGGAAATTAAATATGTCAAAAAATGCAGGATCTATAAAATCAATATTTTCACTAAAAGCCTCAGTTCCAATCTGTATATTAGCTTTTCTCTCGTAAAATCTTACTGCTTGCTTTACTTCTGGTAAACTTTCTTGAATGTCATTCGCGAGTGGAGGTGAGGTATAACTATACAATTTGTCTTTATAATGATAAGAGAGCTGATATATATTATTCTTTTTCTCGTGAAACTGATCAAAAGTAAGCTCATCCCAAATATGCATGGTTAGTAGCAAGCATCCTGTAATACCAAGTGCTAAACCAAATACATTGATAAAGGTGAAGAGTTTGTTTTTAACTAATCCTCTAAGGGTAATCTTTAAGTAATTTCTAAGCATAGTTATATTAATTCACTATGCTATTCTAATAAAAAATAAGTCAGTTCATAAATGATATGCAGCAAAGTGCTCAGATTATGCAGTAAAATGAGCCATATTCAAATAATTTACCTTTCCATCTAATTATAAATTCAAGATTTGCAAAGTTAAAAAAGCATAAATTATTAGTATTTTTTTGATCTAAGCTTAAGAATTCACATATTTATTTTATACCATAAAAGTGGCAAATTAATGCAATGAAGATTCTACTAACTATTATGGATATATTAAAATAGATGGAACCTAAGCAATTATATTAAAAAATCTACATATACATCTTTTTACATATGATTGTGCTTTTTTATCATCGTAATTTCCATATTTAGATTAATTATAATTACTTCGACAAAAGTAAAATAATATTTTGTAGGTATATTTTGGTAAAGAAATGGCTTATATTTATTTAGCGATTTTTAGCATAGAAAGGCAGTTTTTTTACTAACAACCAAATTCCTTCAAGTTGGAAGAGCAATACGAGCTGATTAAGCAGTCAAGAAACATACTACTAGAATATTGTATGACCATATTCCCGGATGATTTAACCATGGAGAGCAGTTCATTCGGCCGCGGAAGCATTAGAAACTTACTAGTACATGTGGCAAATGTGTACGAATTCTGGATTGGAAAACACGGACTTAAAAAAGATATAAAATTTACATTATACGATTCTATTGACAGTATTCATGAAATTAAGCGTCTTTTTAGCTCAGTAGACCAACTCACACAAGAGTATTTTGACTATGTAAATTCAAATCCTGGAATAGAAATTATCTACGATATTAATGGGATAAAGAAAAAAACAAATCCTATTACTATTTTTACGCATGTGATTACACATGAATTCCACCACAAAGGCCAAATTCTATCTTTAAGTAGGCAATTGGGCTATAAACCGGTGGATACAGATATTATCAGATAATTTCTATAATGTATTACGCAAAGTTAAAGGAAGCGCTCAATCAAATTGCTCCGGTTGAAGAATGTGCATGGAATGATCTTGAGCAATTTTTATCTACAAAAACGGTGAGAAAAGGAGAGCTTCTTTGGAAAGCTGGTGACATATGCCGCCAATTGGTTTTTGTAAATAAGGGATTAATTAGAAGCTTTTCTTTAATTAAGGAAAAGGAGAACACACATCATTTCTATTTCGAAAACAGTCTTTTTTACGACGATTACAGTTTTATTTCTCATAAAAAATGCACAAAAAATTATGAGGCTGTAGAAACTACAGATTTATCTATAGTGCCAAGAGGAGCTTTGTATTTACTATTCGACAAGTATAAATCTTTTGAGCGAATTGGTAGATTGGCTGTTGAGCAAATACATGTAAAACTGATAGAAAACTATGAGAGGATTAACCTATATACAGCAGAAGAAAACTATCTCCATTTAATAGATGCTTATCCCGAAATATTGCAGCGTGTTCCACTAAAACACATTGCCTCTTATTTAAATATTTCAGCGGAACATTTAAGTAGAATAAGAAAGGCTGTCTCTAAAAATGATGGAAATTGATATACATCAATTACGTAGGAGTATTAATTAATCTATGTCAAGCATAAAGATTTGAACAAACAGCAATTTTGCTTAATACAAAATCTCATGTTATGACACAGAAAACATTTTTAACTATTGCCTCATTTATTGCTTGTACAGTTGGTCTAGTAGCCACTCTTTTTCCAGCAATGTTGTTAGCCAGTAAGGGCACCTCACCAAACGAAGCAACGGATGTTTGGATGACCGAAGTTGGCATTCTTTTATTGGCTTTGGGAATTACAAATTTTATGGTGAGAGCACATGAAACATCTGATACACTCAAAGCCTTATTTATAGGCAACATCATCATTCAAATCGGATTATTTTTGATTGAGTTTATCGCTTACCAAAATGGAATTATCACATTATTATCTGGTGTTGCCCCAAATCTCACTTTACATATTCTATTAGCTATTGGCTTTTACTATTATCTCAAAAAAATGTGATTTTGATTTAATTTAGCAGTTAAATTTTCTGATTCTCTAAATTATTCATATCTGCTAAATGTACATGCTAGAAACCTTATCTCTATTAAGCCCTTTATCTAAAGAATCTCAAGAGCAACTCGCTGAGTTGATTACTGAGTATCAATACCCCAAAGGACATGTTTTGCTCAACTTGTGGCAAATTGATAGGGAAGTGCATTTTATTGTAAAAGGTTCTGGCAGAGTCTATTATTTGCGAAATGGGCAAGACATAACCGATTACATTGCGATGGATGGACAAATTTTGGGTGGTGTAGAAAGCTTGTTCACACAAACTCCATCGAACAAAGCGATGGAGTTAACCGAAGATTCTATTGTGCAATCTTTAAACTATCAGGCTTTTTTAAAGCTTTGCAAAAAGTATCCAGACTTAGAAACACTTAGAGCAGAAATAGCCATTTTTGCTTTTCTCGAATGCCAAAAACGAATTGAATCTATCAGATTTTTAAGTGCCAGTGAACGCTACCAAGAACTAGAAAAGAAATATCCAGGCATTTCAAATAGAATAGCACTAAAACATATAGCCAGTTATTTGGGAACTACGCAAGTAAGCTTAAGTAGAATCAGAAGTGGTATTCAATAATTAGAATTTAACATATGTAAAAAATTCTCAGCTTTGCTTGTATTTCTTTTGTGCTGTCTTCAAATTAAATCGCAATATGAACACAGATATAAAAGAAACATTTGTAATTCTAGGTGGTGGAATCGCTGGTTTAAGTACAGCAATCGCATTAAAAAGAATAGGCATTATTGCCAAGGTGTATGAAGCCGCTCCGCATTTTAAACCTGTTGGTGCCGGAATTATTCTGGCCGTAAATGCCATGAAAGCCTACAAACATATTGGTTTGTATAATGA
>PBYL01000153.1 GCA_002729595.1 Thalassovita sp.
CAAATCACTAGATGCAGTAGAAAGCTATTTTGCAATGCGTTCGATCACCAAGAAAAAAGACAACGAAGGTGTATTTAGAATGATGTTGAACGACGAGTTTGTATTTCAGTATGGACCGCTAGATCAGGGTTGGTGGCCTGATGGTCTATACACTGCTCCAACTGATGAGGCATTAAAATTCGATGTTGTTAAAACCAAAGAAATGGGCTTTAACATGATTAGAAAACACGTGAAAGTAGAGCCGGCTCGCTGGTACTATTTCTGCGACATGTTAGGTATGTTGGTGTGGCAAGATATGCCAAGTGGCGACCAAGGTTCAAGATGGAACAACAGACCGGGAATTACAGGAGCAGGTTACGACATGGATCGCTCAGCAGCATCAGAAGAAATTTACAGAACTGAGTGGGAGTCTATTATGGATGCGCTTTACAACTTTCCAAGTATTGTAGTTTGGGTGCCATTTAACGAAGCTTGGGGACAGTTTAAAACCAAAGAAATTGTAGAGTGGACTGCCAAGTTAGACCCAACAAGATTAGTGAACGAAGCAAGTGGTGGTAACTTCCATTACTCTGGCGATATCATCGACTTACATAACTATCCAGACCCAGCAATGCCAGACGCTAAAATTTTTGGTGGAAAGCAAGTCGTTGTATTGGGTGAGTTTGGTGGATTAGGTTTACCGCTAGAAGGTCATATTTGGCAAGAAAAAGACAACTGGGGTTACAGAACTTTCAAAACCAAAGATGAACTTAAAAGCAGATATGCTAAGCTTATCGAAGAATTGGCGAAACTAGTTCCTATGGGATTATCAGCCGCTGTATATACCCAAACAACAGACGTAGAAGGAGAAGTGAATGGTTTGATGAGTTACGACAGAAAGGTGATTAAAATGCCTGAAAACTTCTTAAAAGACCTTCATAAGCAATTATATAAGCATAGAATAGACTTTTAATCTAAAATAAGATACATCTCATAAAAGATGACTAACAATAGCAATTTTCATTTTCATATTTTTTGCAGATTATTAACAGGTATTTTATCTGTTTGTATTTTAATTGGTTGTAATTCTGATGACAGTATGGTATCCAATTCCCCTCTTGAAGAAGAGGTGGATACCATCTCCATCGGAGAGTTTAAAAACCCAGTTTTTCAGCCAGTTTTTGCAGACCCATCTGTTGTTAAGGGCGATGATGGTTACTACTATGCCTATGCAACAGAAGACGATTGGGGAAAAGGAGATGTGCATTTAGTGCCCATTATCCGATCTAAAGACTTAGTAAATTGGAATTATATTACAGATGCTTTTGAAACCAAGCCAACTTGGAAAGATCATGGTTTTATTTGGGCACCAGATGTAACTAAGGTCGATGGCAAATACTTCATGTATTATTCATATTCTTTGTGGGGAGATAGCGATCCGGGAGTAGGTTTGGCAATTAGCGATAAACCAGAAGGACCATTTGAAGATCAAGGAAAACTCTTTATCAGTAGCGAAGTGGGAGTATCAAATTCAATTGACCCATTCTATATCGAAGACGATGGTAAGAAGTATCTTTTTTGGGGAAGTTTCCATGGCATTTATGGCATTCGCCTTACTGATGATGGTAAAGCGATAGAAGGAGAGAAGTTTCAGGTAGCGGGTGATTTTATGGAAGCGACTTATATTTATCCTAAAGATGGTTACTACTACTTGTTCGGTTCGGCAGGAACTTGCTGCGATGGAGCCAACAGCACTTACAAAGTTGTAATTGGCAGGTCAGAAAATATTGAAGGGCCTTATGTGAGTAAAGAAGGGAATAGCTTTATCAATACCATGGGAAGTATCTTGTTAGATGCCAATGCTACTGGCGGCTATGCAGGTCCGGGGCACAATGCAGAATTGATAACAGATGATGAAGGAAACGATTGGATATTGTACCATGCCATTAGCAAAACAGAACCTTATTTGCCTGCTGGCGCAACAAAAAGACCATTGATGTTGGAGAAGATTACTTGGAAAGATGGCTGGCCAACAATAAAAAATAATCAACCGGGAACAGGTGTACAGAATGCTCCGGTATTCGAATAAGTTTTACAAACCCTGTTTCAGAAAAACAGAACTGATGAATAAAAACCTATTATTATTAAGTTTTTACTTTTTAATAAGTCTACTATCAATTGCTGTAAATGCGCAGCAAAACCAGAATCAACACAAGGCACCTGCTCCGCTATTTAGAGATCCGATCTACGATGGCGCAGCAGACCCAGTGTTGGTATGGAACCGCGAAGAAAAAAAATGGTGGATGCTCTATACGCAGCGAAGAGCAAATGTTGATGCACAAGATGTAGCTTTTTGCTATGGCACCAAAATCGGAATTGCTTGCTCAGACGACGAAGGGAAAAGTTGGTATTATCGCGGAGCCCTCGATCTGGAATTTGAAAGAGGCATCAATACCTTTTGGGCACCAGATGTAGTTTACCACGATGGCACTTACCACATGTTTGTGTCTTACATCAAAGGAGTAAGAAACCATTGGAGTGGCTTGGCTACTATGGCTCATTACACCAGTAAAAACCTGTGGGATTGGGAATTTCAAGATTTGGTGAAGCTCACTTCTGATAATGTAATTGATGCTACCTTGTATCAAATGCCAGACGGTATATGGAAAATGTGGTTTAAAGATAGCACCAGAGGAAGTGTAACCATGCTTGCCGAAAGTTCAGATTTATTCAATTGGAAATTTGAAGAAAAACCGGCAATTGGAGGCAAGGCGCATGAAGGGCCAAAGGTATTTCGCTTTCAAGATTATTACTGGATGTTGACGGATGAATGGGCAGGAATGAGAGTGTACCGATCTAAAGATACTCAAAACTGGGAGAAACAAGGTATGATTCTCACAGATGCCAGCACCAGACCCGAAGATACACCAAGTGGCGCACACGGTGATGTGGTGGTACTCGGAGACAAAGCCTATGTTTTCTATTTCACACATCCGGGTAGAGAAACCCATTTTGAAGGAAGCTTAAATGAGGATGGTGTTTTACCATATCCAAAAAGACGATCAAGCATTCAGGTAGCAGAACTGCAATTTACAGAAGGCACGCTCAAATGCGATAGAAGCGACGATTTCAAATTCATCATGAGTAATCCTGAAGAATTGGAATAGCAAAACAACAGAATCAAAACATTATTCATATTAAAATTTAAAAGAATGATCAAGTATGTAAAAAGTATTCTATTGGTGGCCTGCATTTTTGCAATGTCTTGCCAGAATGAGCAAAAGGAAACTGAAGCACCTGTAACCAACTCAGAGCCAGAAATAAGAGGGGTTTGGAGTAAAGAACAAGCCAAAGAATGGGGCGAAAAAACAGGTTGGTTAAGAGGTTCAAACTTTCAGCCAAGCTCTGCTATTAACCAGTTGGAAATGTGGCAAGCAGAAACCTTCGATCCAGAAACGATGGATCGCGAGTTGGGTTATGCAGAAGAAATCGGCTTTAATGCCATGAGAGTTTATTTACATCACTTGGCTTGGGAAGTAGACAAAGAAGGATTTAAAGACAGATTAGAGCAATACCTCACCATTGCAGATAAACATGGCATTAGAACCATCTTCGTAATTTTCGATGATGTTTGGAATGCAAACTATGCAGTTGGTACACAACCAGAACCAAAACCGGGAGTTCATAACTCTGGTTGGGTACAAGATCCGGGTGCACTTATTTTCGAAGATTCTACTTTAATGAGCACGCTTGAAGAGTATGTGAAAGACATCATTACTACCTACAAAGATGACGACAGAGTAGTAATTTGGGATTTATACAACGAGCCGGGTAACACTGGTTTAGGCGATAAATCTATGCCTTTGCTTCAAAATACATTTAAGTGGGCAAAAGAAGTAAATCCAACTCAACCACTTTCTGCTGGTGTGTGGAATCTTGATCTTAAAAACCTCAATGCTTATCAAGTAGAAAATTCAGACATCATCACTTACCACAACTATGGCGATAAAGCAGATCACCAAAAATGGATTGATATGCTAAAAGTACACGACAGACCAATGGTTTGTACAGAATACATGGCTCGTACGCGTGATTCTAAATTTGCGAACATCATGCCTTTGCTAAAAGACAACCACATTGGCGCCATTAACTGGGGATTAGTATCAGGAAAAACCAATACCATTTACGCTTGGGATACACCTGTTCCAGATGGAAGTGAGCCAGAAGTTTGGTTCCACGATGTTTTCAGACAAGATGGTTCTGCTTACAGCAATGAAGAAATCGAGTTGATCAAATCATTGACTTCTGATAGCAATTAATGCTTAAATTAATGATCTGTTAGATCATTTTTAAATAAGGTTTTATGAAGAATACACTAAAAATTTTACTGTTACTATATTCATTTTCGATGTCTGTTGTGCTCGCTCAGCAAGATGAAAGTCAGGCTACACGAGATGCAGTTAAAAACAGGTATCCGCTTGTACAAAAACCTTATTTAGAATTAGCCTTAGGTTCAATTAAAGCCAGAGGATGGTTAAAAGAACAGCTCATCAGGCAAAAAGACGGAATGACTGGTCAGCTTGATGAGCTATATCCACTGGTAATGGGAGAAAGAAATGGCTGGCTTGGTGGTGATGGCGATCAGTGGGAGAGAGGGCCATACTGGATTGATGGACTTTTGCCTTTGGCGTATATTCTAGATGATGAGGAATTAAAAGCCAAGGTAAAGCCGTGGATAGAATGGAGTTTAAATAACCAACGCGATGATGGATACTTCGGGCCAAAAGTAGTGGCAGTGCCTTACGATTACGAAGAAGGTGTACAAAGAGATAATATTGAAGATTGGTGGCCAAAAATGGTAATGCTCAAAGTTTTACAACAGCATTATTCAGCTACTGGAGATAAAAGAGTAATTGATTTAATGACGAATTACTTCAAATATCAATTAAAGAATCTCCCTTCAACACCATTAGGTCACTGGACATTTTGGGGAAACCGCAGAGGAGGAGATAACCTGATGATGGTGCACTGGTTGTACAACATTACTGGCGATGAGTTTTTGTTAGAATTAGGAGAACTTATCCATCAGCAAACATTTGATTGGAGATCAATTTTCACAGAGCAAGATCATCTTTCGAGAAAGGGAAGTTTACACTGTGTAAACGTGGCGCAAGGTATTAAAGAACCGATTGTTTATTATCAGCAAAGTAAAAATACTGGTTATGTAGAAGCAGTAGAAGAAGGCTTTAAAAAACTGATGAAGTACAACGGTCAGCCACATGGATTGTATGGTGGAGATGAGTGGCTACACGGAACAGACCCCACGCAAGGCTCGGAGTTTTGTTCTGCGGTTGAAATGATGTATTCACTGGAAACTATGTTAACCATTACTGGTAAGCTCGATTTTGCTGAAAGACTCGAAAGAATTGCTTTTAATGCTTTGCCAACACAGGCAACAGATAACTACATGGAGCGTCAGTATTTCCAGCAGAGTAATCAGGTGGCAATTACCAGAACGGCAAGAAACTTTATCAATCCGAATGAGGGAACTTCTGGATGTTTTGGTTTGCTTACGGGTTATCCTTGTTGCACAGCGAATATGCATCAGGGTTGGCCAAAGTTCACTCAAAACTTATGGTACAAAACTGCCAATGATGGAATCGCTGCCATTGTTTATGCGCCGAGTGAAGTAACAACTACGGTAAGTAAAGGCACTACAGTTACTTGGGTAGAAGAAACCAATTATCCTTTTGAAGAAAGCATTCACTTCGAATTAACAGAGTGTAGCCAAGTAAATGCGACTTTTCCATTTCATTTAAGAATTCCGGCTTGGTGCAAAGAAGCCACTGTTTTGGTAAATGGTAAAAAATTCGATACGACTAAGGGTGGTAAAGAATTCGTCATCAAAAGAGATTGGAACAAAGGTGATAAAGTGGAATTAAAACTGCCAATGGAGATTAGCACTTCTACTTGGCATGAGAATGCACAAGTTGTTGAGCGTGGCCCATTGGTGTATGCTTTAAAGGTGGAAGAGAAATGGGAAAAGGTAGATTTTAAATCAGAAGCAACGCGCTATGGTGATTACTACTACGAAGTAACTCCCAAAAGTGCTTGGAACTATGGCATTCTAAAAGAAGGAGACAAACCTGTCACACAGCACATGAAAGTGGTGAAGGGCAAAAAAGTAGCAGAATATCCTTGGAATATGGAAAACGCACCTATAAGCATTCAGGTGAAAGCAAAGAAAATTCCCTATTGGGAAATGTATAATGATGCATCAGGACCATTAATGTTTAGTCCTGTACCAGATGTAAAAACCGAGGTGGAAGAAGTAATACTCATTCCATATGGTTGTACAACATTGAGAATAACCGAATTTCCAACTGTTTATTAAAAAATTAATTAATGAGGGCAAATAGCTTCAGTACGAAAGGCAAATCATTTTACTATTTTCTATTGGTAGTATTTTTCTTACCATGTTTTGCTTGTTTTAGTCAATCAGAATCGGTTAGTACTTTTACTAACCCGATTCTTCTAGATGGAGCAGACCCCTATGCTTACTATCATACAGATAATTACTATTATTACATGGCTACCAGAGGAAACCGAATTGACCTTTGGAAAACCAAATCACTAACTACACTGGCAGAAGCCAGTCCAATTACTGTCTGGAAAGCACCAGCTAATGGTAAGAATAGCTGCTGCATCTGGGCACCCGAAATTCATTTTATAGATGGCAAATGGTATATCTATTATACCGCTTCAGATAAAGACAATGAAGGTGACCACTCAAGATTTGTTTTTGTATTAGAAAACTCTTCGCCAGACCCAACCCAAGGTGAGTGGACAGACAAAGGGAAGATTAACACAAAATACAGCGGAATAGATGGTTCCGTATTTAGCTACAAAGGCAAAAGATATTTCTTGTACTCTCCTTACATCGGCAGCCATAGCGATATTTCCATTGCCGAAATGAAAAACCCTTGGACATTAAAAGGAGAAGAAACAATACTGGCATCACCCGAATTCGACTGGGAAAAAACAGATGACAGAAGCATTTTAGAAGGTCCTATGTTTTTAGAAGGGCCAAAAGACAAAGTATTTATAGTTTACTCAGGTGGAGCCTGTTGGGACGACAACTATTCATTAGGCATGCTAGTAGCTTCCAAAAAAGGAAATTTTTTAAAAGCAAGCACATGGAAGAAAGCTCCCGAACCAGTTTTATCCATGTCAGAAGAGAATCAAGTTTATGGGCCCGGTCATCATGGTTTCGCCAAATCGCCAGATGGCACAGAAACTTGGGTAATTTATCATGCAAAAGACAAACCCGGATTAGGTTGTGCCCAAAGAAGTTCAAGAATGCAAGTAATCAATTGGGATAAAAAAGGAATGCCTGTATTTGGCAAGCCTGTAAACATAAACGACCCAATTAAAAAACCTTCAGGAGAATAATACATAGATAGGAATACAAAATACTATCATCTTCCCAGATTGATAGTGAATTATAAAAGCAGTTTTAATTTATAGTTTTTTTAATTCATAGTCATATTTTGATACAGTAGTTAAGGAAGCTGCCAATTGGTGGCTTTTTTACTTTTTAAAAATCCTTCCATTAACAAAGCACACCACAAATACTCATTTTTTCAATTTCCGACAAAATGTTATGAATAGTATTCAATTAGCCATATAAATATGGCGCTGTCATACCTATCTCGAATATCAATACTAGGCACTGAGAATAAAAAAAGCGCTATAAACTATAAAAATTGAATAGTGTACTGCGAAAATTCAAATAAAAATAGAGCCTGCATCATTTATCAATAGAAGGATTGGCTATATCTTCAGCAGAATAAAATTCTATTAAATTGAAAATTATTTGTATGGAAATTTTGATTAATAAAATTATATCCAAAGAATAATTTAGTGTTTAAAAAATGCTATATGAATGATAAAAAATGAATAATCAATATTTAGAAATTCATTTATGTTCGCATACACTCATTAACTAAAATAAAAAGAAATGAAAATGAAATTACTACTTTGTAAAAGGGTATTGGGTATTCCAATATTTCTTCTCTCCTTTTTTGTCACATCTCAACTTTACGCACAAGATATAGTAAAAGGTACAGTAGCCTCAAGTGAAGGAGGCGAGTTGCTGCCGGGCGTAAGTGTATTAGTTAAAGGTACTACTGTTGGTTCTGTAACAGATTTAAATGGTAATTATTCGGTTAAGGCCACTCAGGGTGATGTATTACAGTTCAGTTATATAGGTTTTGAAACGCAAGAAATAGAAGTGGGTAGTGCTACTACTTTAGATATTCAACTAGTTCCAGATTTAGAAGAACTAGAAGAAGTAATTGTAGTAGGTTATGGTACAGTGAAGAAGACAGACATTACAGGTTCTGTTTCTAGTATAGATTCTAAAGACATTGCGAAGATAGGTTCAACGAGTGCAGTACAAGCAGTACAAGGTAAATTGGCAGGGGTTAACATTAGCCAAAGTTCTGGTCGTGCTGGTGCTGGTTTCTCTATCCAGATTCGTGGTCAAAACTCATTAAGCGCAAAAGATCCTTTATATGTAGTAGATGGTGTTGTTACTGATGGAATTGATTTCTTGAACCCTCAGGATATTGAAAGAATAGATGTTTTGAAAGATGCTTCTTCAACTGCGATTTATGGTTCTAGAGGTACAAATGGTGTAGTAATCGTAACTACTAAAGGCGGTACTGGTGTAAAAGAAGGGAAAGCAACTATTTCTTACGATGGTTATTATGGTGTAAGACAAATTGCTCGTATGCCAGACTTTATGAATGGAGACGAATGGTGGGAGTTTAGACAAAATGCCTACATCACTGGTATGTTACAATCTGGAAGCACAGATTATGACGAAACTATTGGTGGTGTTGCAAATAGTGATCTTTTAGCACAAAGAGTAGCCAACAGAGAATATACAGACTGGATAGATTTAGTAACAAGAACTGGTACACAGCAAAACCACTTCCTTTCTGTTTCTGGTAACAATGGTAGAATGTCTTATGTAATTGGAGCAGGTTACCAAGAAGAAAAGGGTAACCTCGCTAAAGAAGAGTATAGAAGATATAACTTTAAAGGTAATGTAAACCACAAGATTAGTGATAAATGGACTGCGGGGATGAACATCAACCTTTCATTATCTGAAAGAGAATTGGGTAGTAACACTGCAATTACCAATGCTTTTCGTATGTCGCCACTAGTTTCTCCTTACGATAGTACTGGTGCATTACTTATTCAACCTGCAAAATATGCTGGTATCTCTTTTACAAGTTCTGTAAACCCATTGGTAGATATTGAAGATGGTTCAGACAACACAAGAAACATCTACGGTGTAGGTAACTTGTACTTACAGTTCTCACCATTAAAAGGAATCGATTTAAAATCTACGTTCTCTCCAAGTTTCAAGTCTAAAAGAAGAGGTCGTTACTGGGGTTCTATGACGGATAAGAGAAAATTCCAAGATCCGGCAGCTAACCTTCAAAATGATTTAGATTTACAATATACTTGGGATAACCAAATTACCGCAACTAAGAATCTAAACGATCACAGTTTAACCGTAATGGGTGTACAAAGTTTCTACTATACTCAATACGAAGGTAACGAGATTGATGTAACTGATCTTCCATTCAATTCTTCCTATTACAACTTAGGAACTGCAGCTAATTTACAATCTGTAGCAAGTAGTTTTAGCAAAACAACTTTAATGTCTTATGCTTTTAGAGTAAACTACGGTTGGAAAGATAAATACTTGATTACACTATCTAACAGATGGGATGGTTCTTCAGTACTTTCAGAAGGTTACAAGTGGGCTTCATTCCCATCAGCAGCGGTTGCTTGGAGAATTTCAGAAGAACCTTTCTTAGCTGCATCTAATGTTATTTCAGAATTGAAACTGAGATTAAGTTACGGATTCACTGGTAATAACAACGTAAATGCCTATTCAACACAAGCATTAGCAAGTGGAACTACCTTCTACGATTTTGGAGGTACTTTAGCAAAAGGTTCTTCTCTAAGTGGTATTGCTAATACAAGCTTATCTTGGGAAAGAACTGGTGAGTTAAACGTTGGTTTTGACTACGACATTCTTGCTGGTAGAATTATGGGTTCTGTTGATGTGTATAACAGACTTTCTAAAGACTTATTAATTGCAAGAGAGTTACCAATAGAAACTGGTTGGGGTTCTGTAACAGATAACGTAGGTTCTGTAAGAAACAAAGGTGTTGAATTAATGCTAAGAACGATCAACATTTCTACGCCAAACTTTAGCTGGGAAACATCATTCAACTTTACTAAAAACACCAACGAGATTGTAGAGCTTTTCGATAAGAAAGAAGACTTAGTAGGTAACAAATGGTTTATTGGTGAGAATGTAAATGTAAACTACACGTATGTGTTTGATGGCATCTGGCAAGAAAGCGAAGCAGATTTAGCAGAAGAATACGGACAGTCTCCAGGACAAGCTAGAGTAAAAGACATAGATGGTAATGGTCTTATTGATGGTGACGACCGCCAGATTATCGGTAATCCAGATCCAAGTTGGATGGGTGGTATAAGCACTACAGTAAGATACAAAAACTTTGATGTATCAGCTACTTTATTCACCAAGCAAGATGTACAAGTTTACAGTGGATTCCATAACGAGTTTACTAATCTAGACGACAGAGGTAGAGCTAAATTAAATGTAAATTACTACATGCCAGAAAATTTGGTTACGCCAACTAGAGCATCTAACGAATATCCACAACCTAAAAACATGGGACCTTATTGGAGAGGTGAGAATGGAGTTGGATCATATAAAGATGCATCATTTACAAAAATTCAGAATATTTTAGTTGGTTATACTCTACCTAATACTGCTTTAGACAAAATGCACCTAAAGAGTATGAGACTTTACGTGAACATATTAAATCCTTTTGTTTTCACAGATTATGATGGATTTGACCCAGAATATGCAGGAGCAAGCTTCGGAAATGGCGGTAACAGCTCTGTAGTATATCAGTTTGGTACTAACATCAAATTTTAATAGGTGATAATCAGTAAAAGGATTAAATATTAAAAATATAAGGAAATGAAAAGATTAATAATATTAACCGGAATACTTTTATTCTCATTCTCAAGCTGCCAGGACTATCTGGATGAAGAAAACCCTGGAAACATTGTAGCGTCAGAATTTTATTCAACAGCTTCAGGCTACGAAAGTTTAGTAAACAGTGTATATGGTTCGCTGAGAACAGTTTATACTGGCGATGGTGATAGAGCTTATATGTTTTGTGCTGGTACAGATATGTATGTAGAAGGTCGTAACGATCAGCCAGAAGGTTTAAGTGAATACAGAAACTTAATTCCAAGCGATGGTATAGTTCAAGACTTTTATTCTGATTTATACAGTGCTATTCAGTCTTGTAATACTGCGATTTATTATAATGATAAAACCGAAGACGCTACTACTTTAGAAGCTAGATTAGGTGAAGTAAAATTCTTACGTGGTTTCTACTATTTCTTAATGGTACAAACTTATGGAGGAGTAAGCATTGTAGATGAGTTTATAGAAGAAGCAGTAACAGAGTTTAATAGAAACACTGCTGCAGAAGTATATGATTTTATCTTAGAAGATATGAATGCAGCTTTGAGTCTTGTACCAGAAACTGCAACAGAATATGGTAGAGTAGATAAAAGAGTTATTCGTCACTTCTTATCAAAAGTATATTTAACGAGAGGTTATGAGACTTTTGGCGAATCTAGCGATTTTACAAATGCAGCAAGTTTTGCTGAAGCAGCAATTGCAGGACAAGGTTTAAACCTGTCTTTCGATGAGTTATTCTGGCCAGGCAACGAAGAAAACGAAGAAATACTTTTCTCTATCCAGTTTGACAAAGCTTCTATCCAAGATGCAACTGACGATGGTAACACTCAAAACTACTACTTCGGTCCATACCTTGGTGGTGAAGGTGCGCTTTACGGATATCCTTATCGCTCATACACACTTTGCCCAACCATGTATTTATTTGATGCATTTACAGAAAATGATTCAAGGTTCGAAGGTACTTTTATGGTAGAGTACTACGAGAGATATTATGATTACTTCGATAAAAATGATGAGCTAGCAGAGCTGAATGTACAATATTACTATGCACCTGAATGGGCACTATCAGATACTACAGCTTGGAGAGCAGCAAACCCTGCCACTAGAACAGATGCAGTAATTGTTCCTTATTCAATTGAGTGGCAAGCATCTAACCAAACTACTTTTGATGGAGGTACGCCAATTGTTAAGAAGTTTGACGACCCAACTGCAAGTTTCTCTGGTAGCGGAAGTAGCAATAGAGATTTCTTCTTAGCTCGTTTAGGCGAAACTTACCTAATTGCAGCAGAAGCTTATTTACAATTAGGTCAAACTGATAAAGCTGCTGAGATGATCAACGTAGTAAGAACTAGAGCAGCAGTAGATGGCCAAGAAGCAGCAATGCAAATTTCAGGTGCTGATGTAGACATCGACTTTATCTTAGACGAAAGAGCAAGAGAATTAGTAGGTGAATACCACCGTTGGTTCGACTTGAAACGTACCGGCCAATTGGTTGAAAGAACTAAATCTTTTAACAGAGATGTGCAAGTGTATTTCAATCAAGGTGTAAATCCATTCCAAGGAACAGATGGTGAATTAAAAACACTAAGACCTATTCCTCAATCTGCACTAGACTTAAACGAAGCAGATTTCGCACAAAACCCAGGATATTAATAAAAATGTAACCGCAAGCAATTGGTGTAGAAGCTAATTGCTTGCATAATTTAACTATAAACAGAAGATAAACGCTCCAAATGAAAGTAATCTGGTTGTTGGTGTTTTTTTTAAAGTTTAGTTGCAACATACCAGTTGTTAATCCACCGGAAAAGGCAATTGCATTTCCCGGAGCAGAAGGCTATGGCAAATATGCTTCAGGAGGTAGAGGGGGAAATGTTTGGATAGTTAGCAACCTAAACGACTCAGGACCGGGAAGTTTTAGAGAAGCTATTCAGGCCAAAGGAGCTCGCATAATCACTTTTGCAATTTCTGGAAACATTCAACTAAAATCTAGACTAGAAATTAAGAATGATAATATCACCATTGCAGGTCAAACTGCACCTGGCGATGGAATCTGCATTAGAGATTATCCGATGGTGATTAAAGCAAACAATGTCATTATTAGGTACATGCGCTTCCGATTAGGAGATGTTTCTAAGATTGAAGATGATGCTTTTAAAGCTAATAAAGTAGATAATGTAATTGTAGATCACTGCTCTGTGAGCTGGTCGACAGACGAATGTGCTTCTTTTTATGATAATACCAATTTTACTATGCAATGGAGTATTATCTCAGAAAGCTTAAATAAATCTGTACATAGCAAAGGAGAACATGGTTACGGCGGTATTTGGGGTGGAATGGGAGCAACCTTTCACCATAATTTACTAGCCCATCATCAAAGTAGAAATCCGAGATTTCAAGGTGCGCGCTACCATAAAAAACCAGAAGCTGAGCTATCAGATTTTAGAAACAATGTAATCTATAATTGGAGATCTAACAGCTCTTACGGAGGTGAAGAAGGCAACTATAATTTGATAAACAATTACTACAAATCTGGGCCAGCTACCAAAAAATCGGTGAGTAGGCGGATTCTCAATCCTTTTGAGCCTTATGGTAATTTTTATCTGGAAGGGAATTTTATGGAAAATTATCCGAATGTGAGTGCCAATAACTGGGAAGGTGTAGATTGCAATGAGCCAACAGAAGCAAAAGCATCCACTGAATTTAATACCATTGATATTGATTTTCAGTCTGCAACAGAAGCTTACAATTTGGTGCTTGCTTACAGTGGTTGTTCTTTAAAGAGGGATGAAATAGATAAGCGGATAATTGAAGAAGTGACCAATGGTACTGCACATTATGGTGAGCTAAAAGATGGCATTATCAATTCGCAAGATGAAGTAGGAGCTTGGCCTAAACTAGCTTCTCAACCAGCACTAATAGATACCGACCACGATGGTATGCCAGACAACTGGGAAAAAGAAAACGGACTAGACAAAAGTGATGCTGCTGATGCATCGCAATATACACTTAGTGAAAATTACACCAATGTAGAAGAGTATTTAAATAGTATTGTAAATCCTATTCCCTAGCAAAAGGGGATTTAAAATATTGCAAAGATATGCTGTTACCACACAAAAAATTTAGAATTACGATACTTGTGCTGCTTATAACACTCCCTATGTTATGGGTATTTACAGGGTTTAAAAATGAAGTAATTCATAAAATACCTAAAGACAAAAAATGGTCTGAAAGGATGGCTCTTTCCATTATGATGAGAAATCCGAGTCCACTGCAACTGGACTTTAGAGAAACTCCAAAATGGGAATACACGCAGGGATTGGTTTTAAAATCAATCGAAAAACTGGGTGATGTTACCAAAGACAAAAGCTATCAGGAATATGTGGAGAAGTATGCAGACGAAATGATAGATGCTAAAGGTGAAATTGCTACCTACAATATCACCGATTTCAATATCGATAGAATTAATCCAGGTAGAATTCTCTTTAAAGTTTACAATGAAACCCAAGAAGAGAAGTACAAAATCGCCATCGAAACTTTAAGAACTCAGTTAAAATGGCAACCAAGAACCAAAGAAGGAGGCTTCTGGCACAAACTCAGATACCCTTGGCAAATGTGGTTAGATGGACTTTATATGGGTTCTCCTTTCTATGCAGAATATGCCAAATTGAATAATGAGACCGAAGCATTCGACGATATTGCTAAGCAATTTGTACTCATTGAAAAACATACCAGAGACAAAGAAACAGGTTTACTTTACCACGGTTGGGATGAGAGCCACCTACAAGATTGGTCTGATGACAGTACTGGAAAATCTTTAAACTTTTGGGGAAGAGCAATGGGTTGGTATGCAATGGCTTTGGTAGATGTACTCGATTATTTCCCGGCAAATCATCCTCAAAGAGCAGAGTTAATCACTATCTTAAATAGAACTATTGAGGCAGTTGAGAAATACCAAGATAGCGAAAGTGGTGTGTGGTATCAGGTATTAGATCAAGGAGATAAAAAAGGCAATTATTTAGAAGCTTCAGGCTCTTGTATGTTTGTATACGCCATTGCCAAAGGGGTAAACAAAGGATACTTAGAAAAGAAGTATATGAAAGTTGCGGAGAAAGGTTATGAGGGTCTTTTGAACGAATTTGTAGAAGTAAACGAAGATAATGGCGAAGTACATATTCATAATGTATGTGCAGTTGCTGGTTTAGGTGGAGATGGTAACAGAAGCGGTACTTACGAATACTACATTAATGAACCGAAGAGAAGCAACGATCCAAAAGCGACAGGTCCATTTATTCAAGCAAGTTTGGAATTAAATAAATAAGTTAATAGAGTTATAGCAACATGCTTAATGTTTTAAGTATGTTGCTTTTTAAATCTTAGATATGAATCGTACTACATTTAATATATTCTGTTGCATCATTTGCCTTGGTGTATTTGCATGCAACAAAGCTAATTATCCTAAAGAAGAGGAGCCTGACAACTGGAAACAGTTAGAAGCCATTCTTGATGAAATTAAGGTTCCAGAATTTCCAGATAAAACCTATTTGGTTACAGATTTTGGTGCTGTGGCAGATGGCACTACCGATTGCACAGAAGCCATTAATAATGCGATTACTAAATGTAGTGAAGAAGGTGGCGGAAAAGTAATTGTGCCTGCTGGTAAGTATTTCTCAGCAGCCATTCACCTAAAGAGCAATGTAAATCTACATTTAGAAAAAGATGCTACCATCTTATTTTCTGTAGACCCGAAAGCTTATATGCCAGTAGTTTACACTCGCTGGGAAGGTGTCGAATTGATGAATTATTCTTCTTTGGTATATGCCTATGAAGCAGAAAATATTGCTGTAACTGGTGAAGGTACTTTAGATGGGCAAGCTAATGCCGATAACTGGTGGAAATGGAAAGGAAGAAAAGAATATGGATTTGTTGAAGGCGAACCAAGCCAGCTTTCTGCCGGAAATAAAGATAAATTGATGGAGATGGGTAAAGAAGGTGTACCTGTAGAAGAGAGAGTTTTTGGCGATGGTTTTTATTTGAGACCTCAATTTGTACAGCCATATAAGTGCAAGAATGTATTAATTCAAGGAGTAAAAATCCAGAATTCACCAATGTGGGTACTTAATCCGGTGTTGTGTACCAATGTAACAATAGATAGAGTAACGGTGGAGAGCCAAGGGCCAAACTCAGATGGTTGCGATCCTGAATCTTGTAAGAATGTACTTATCAAAAATTGTTTCTTTAACACAGGTGACGATTGCATCGCGATTAAATCTGGAAGAGACGAAGATGGTAGAAGAGTAAATGTACCTAGTGAAAATATTATCGTGCAAAATTGCCAAATGGCTAACGGCCATGGTGGTGTGGTAATTGGGAGTGAAGCATCTGGTGGGGTAAAAAATGTATTTGCAGAAAACTGTAAAATGGATAGCCCCGAGTTAGATCGAGTTTTGAGAATTAAAACTTCATCTAAAAGAGGAGGAGTTATTGAAAATATCTTTATGAGAAATGTGGAAGTTGGTCAGGTAAGAGAGCAAGTAGTAAGAGTGAATATGTTTTACGAAGATCCGGGAGAATACATGCCAACAGTGAGAAACATAGAAGTTAAAAACCTCACTGTAAAACACGGTGGTAAAATCGGTGTATTGGCAGAAGCTTATAAAGAATCTCCAATAGAAAATATCAGGCTGATAGATTGCACAATTGATGATGTAAAAGTGCCATATAAACTCTCAAATGTTGAAGGTTTAAAGTTTGAAAATGTAAAAATTAATGGCGAAACACTTCCAGAAGTTGTGGAGTAGCAAAGGTTCATATTTTTTTTTATAGGTTAAGGTTGTTACGGAAAAACCCCTTATTTGGCTCAAAATCGCCGAATAGGGGTTTTTTATTTGTCAAAAGCTGAATTTTAAGCTAAAAAAATTTAAGAAAAATATTTAGCGAAATTTCGCTAATAGAAAAATTCCGCTATATTTGTATCAAGTTACAATTTAAAATATACGAAAATGATTAGTGCAGCAGCCAAAACCTACGCAACACCAGAGCAAATGAAGATTACAGGTAAGTTTAAAAATGAATTTGCCGATGTTTTGACGGAAGAAGCTTGCAGTTTTTTACTATCACTACATCAGCGTTTCAACGATAAGCGCAAAGACCTGCTGAGACTCAGAGAACGGAGACAAACTGATCTGGATAATGGTAAGATGCCTGGCTTCCTTCCAGAAACAAAAAGCATTAGAGAAGGAGACTGGACAGTCGCCCCGATTCCAGAAGACCTGCAAGACCGAAGAGTCGAAATTACAGGTCCGGTTGACCGCAAAATGGTAATCAATGCTTTAAATTCTGGAGCAAAGATTTTTATGGCAGACTTTGAAGACAGCAATTCGCCATCTTGGCTAAACAACATTCAAGGTCAGATCAATTTGAGAGATGCTATTAGAAGAGAGATTTCTTATGTGCATCCGAAAACGGGGAAATCTTATGAGCTAAACGAAGAAGTCGCTGTGTTGATGGTCCGCCCGAGAGGTTGGCATTTACCAGAAAAGCACATTCTAATACATGGCGAACCCATGAGTGCCGGACTCGTAGATTTTGGATTGTATTTTTTCCATAATGCTAAATATTTATTGGCAAATGGCAGTGGTCCATACTTCTATTTACCTAAAATGGAAAGCCACAAAGAAGCCAGATTATGGAATGAGGTTTTTGTATATGCGCAAAAAGAATTGGGCATTCCTCAAAAATCTATTAAAGCAACTGTATTAATTGAAACCATTTTGGCAAGTTTCGAACTCAATGAGATTTTGTATGAATTAAAAGATCATTCAGCAGGCTTGAATTGCGGCAGGTGGGATTATATTTTCTCATACATCAAACGTTTCCGGAACAAACCGGGCTTTGTTTTGCCAGATCGCGCGCAAGTAAGCATGACGGTTCCATTTATGAAAGCTTACTCTCAATTGGTAATTAAAACTTGCCATAAAAGAAAAGTGCACGCAATGGGAGGTATGGCAGCTCAAATTCCGATTAAAAATGATGAAGAGGCTAACCAAAAAGCCATTGAGAAAGTACGCAACGATAAAATTCGCGAAGCCAAAGATGGTCACGATGGCACTTGGGTAGCACATCCTGGTTTAGTGCCAGTAGCTATGGCGGTTTTTGATGAATATATGCCAAATCGAAATCAGATAGATAAGAAGCGAGAAGATGTACAAGTGAGCGAAGCCGATTTGGTTACTCCTGCAAAAGGAACCATTACAGAAAATGGTTTGAGAACCAACATCAATGTAGGCATTCTCTATATTGAAAGTTGGCTAAGAGGAAATGGCGCTGCGGCAATCTATCATTTAATGGAAGATGCTGCAACTGCTGAAATCTCCCGAACTCAAATCTGGCAATGGATTAAAAATCAGGCTACTTTAGAAGATGGCAGACAGGTCACCCGCGATTTGTACGAATCTTTAAAAGTAGAAGAGCTCGAAAAGATTAAAGCTTATGTGGGAGAAGAAAACTATGAGAATGGACACTTCTCTAAAGCAACTGATCTTTTTGATAAATTAGTGTTAAATGAGGAGTTCGAAGAATTTCTTACGCTACCAGCTTATTACCTAATTGACTAAAATTCTGTTTTAGAAAACCAATTCATTTAAAAGCAAAATCAATTGTATACGAAAGTATACCTGATACTTTATTGCCTTTTAAATAGAAATACACTTTAAATAATCACTTAGCTGCAGCATGTGATTCTCTAATGCTTTTATCTTTTGGTAAAAGATACTGATCAACTTTTGCCATGTTTTAAAAATCACCTTAGTCCTTATTCTTTTATCAATTAATTATTCTGAATATCATGGAAAAGAACACCAATATTATGGATTTGAAAACTTCATGGAAGAACAATCCACGCTGGGAAGGTATCGCCAGACCTTATACTGCAGAAGAAGTAATGAGTTTAAGAGGAACTGTGCATATAGAACATTCACTTGCCAGACTGGGTGCCGAAAAACTTTGGAACCGCCTCAAGAGTCAAGATTTTGTAGCAGGTCTTGGAGCGCTTACAGGTAACCAAGCAGTACAAGAAGTAACCGCTGGCTTACAAGCTATTTACCTTAGCGGCTGGCAAGTAGCGGCAGATGCAAACCTTGCTGGCGAAATGTATCCAGATCAGTCTTTGTATCCTGCCAATTCTGTACCTATGGTAGTTAAAAGAATTAATAATGCATTAATGAGAAGAGATCAGATTCATGCATTAAACGGAGACAGCAGTATAGATTGGATGGTGCCAATAGTTGCAGATGCTGAAGCAGGTTTTGGTGGAAACCTAAATGCTTTCGAATTGATGAAGGGAATGATAGAAGCAGGTGCAGCAGGTGTTCACTTCGAAGATCAATTGTCTTCTGCAAAAAAATGTGGCCATTTAGGAGGAAAGGTATTAGTACCAACCCAAGAAGCCATTAATAAATTAGTAGCAGCTAGATTGGCAACAGATGTTTGTGATGTTCCAACATTAATTATTGCCAGAACAGATGCTGATGCAGCTACATTAATTACTTCTGATGTAGATGCTAGAGATCATAAATTTATCACAGGTCAAAGAAGTTCTGAAGGTTTCTACTTCGTGAAAAACGGCATAGAACAAGGCATAGACAGAGGTTTGGCTTATGCTCCTTTCTCAGACTTGATATGGATGGAAACTTCTAACCCAGATATTGGCTATGCGCGCGAGTTCGCTCAGGCAATTCATGAGAAGTATCCGGGCAAAATGTTAGCATATAATTGTTCTCCATCTTTCAACTGGGCTGCCCACTTGAGCATCAAAGAAATGGAAACTTTTAGAGAAGAGTTGGCAGAGCTAGGTTATAAATTCCAATTTATCACTTTGGCCGGTTTCCATGCTTTAAATACATCTATGTTTGAGTTATCATTAGCATACAAACAAAGAGGAATGGCAGGATACTCTGAGCTACAGGAAAGAGAGTTTGCTTTACAAACAAAAGGTTTTAAAGCGGTTAAACATCAAACTTTCGTTGGAACTGGCTATTTCGATGCAGTTCAAAATATTGTACAACAAGGAGCAAGTTCTACTACTGCTATGGAGGGTAGTACCGAAACAGCACAATTTGTACATTAAAAAAATCCTAATTTTACATGAAGATACAAACATTTGTTTGTATCTTCATATCAAGTAAATATGAAAATACATAAATAATCAGTTAATGAATCCATTTTTACGTGTATTCACCAGCTTTACAAAAGCGGAACACGACTATCATTATCAACAACTAGAGAAAGGCTCTATGTTTAGAGCCCCATCATGCTGCCCACATCAACAGTATGATAAAAGTACCCCGTTAAGCATATCTACACTTTTAAGAAAAAGCTATCTTAGTACCGATGCTGTTATTTCAAGCATCAACAAATTAAAGCATACATCTCGGTGGTGTGATGTCGATCACACTTTGGCTAGAGTAATGTTAAAGAGAATGCAACACATTACGAGCCGACAAACTTTCAGCAATAATCTTATGGGTCTAAAACGATTAAGCAGCTCAGGTTAGAGTTTCTTAAGATGGCCATTTATTGTTGAAATTACTTACAGTTTGGGCAAAAACCATTTACTGTTGGTACTGCTATGTCTGCTTGTTAAACAGAAATTTATTTCTGTACCTAGTAACTCTGATGGCATTTATAAAATTTTTTTCACCTTAAAATGATACGCTTATTCCTTATTTCTTTTACGATTTGTTTATTTTTTAATTTTAAGAAATCACTCGCTCAAGGTTCAGATATTTATGGCTCAGGGTTGAAGATTAAACTCAACGATGAAGGCTCAAAATATGTGAGGTTCTTAGTATGGAGTCAATTGTGGCTCAAAGTAACTGATAATAATCCGGGAACGATTGTAAACAACCAACCGGAAAGCACCAGTACAGACATTGGTATTCGCCGTTCGCGTTTTCTCACTTATGCACAAATTACCCCCAGATTTTTAATTCTTTCTCATTGGGGTATTAATAACCAAACTTACATTAATGGTGGAGTTGCTGGAGGTTCAGCTTCTTACGGAGGCAATGGTCCCGGAAAAAAGCCACAATGGTTTCTACACGATGCTTATGTAGAATATACTTTGGTTCCAGATAAATTATATATAGGTACAGGTTTACACTACTGGAATGGTTTATCTCGAATGTCTCAAGCAAGTACATTGTCTTTTATGGCTATTGATGCGCCAGTTTTTAACTGGCCACTCATAGAAATTACCGATCAGTTTGGGAGACAAATTGGCGCTTATGCAAAAGGTAACCTTGGCAAAGTAGAATACAATTTGGCTTTAAACAAGCCTTTTTCTTCTGCCAGTATTGCCAGTAGCATGGATATGTTAAATTATGGTGCAGCAGCTCCTGCCGGAGATGGTATTGCTGTAAACGCTGCCAATAATAGTTGGGCAATGCAAGGTTATGCAGCTTATCAGTTTTGGGATAAGGAGTCTAACTTGTTGCCTTTTAGAGTAGGTACTTATTTGGGTACAAAACGAGTTCTGAATTTGGGTGTTGGTTTCCATTACCATCCGAGTGCTACGGCTAGTTCTGTGCTGGGTGCAGAAGAAGAATTGGTCAATATCGAAAACCACAACATCAACCTATTTAGTGCCGATATTTTTTGCGATACACCAGTGGGTGAAAATGGCTCAGCTATTACGCTTTATGGCGTATATTATAATTTTGATTTTGGCCCAGATTATCTGAGAAATGTAGGTATTCTAAATATCGCTCAAACCGGTGGAAATACGCAGCCCACTATTGGAACAGGTGAGATTTTCTACGCACAAGCTGGATATGCTTTACCAAAAACGAATAAAAGCATGCGTTTTCAGCCATTTGGGGCTTTTACCTATAAAAATTTTGAAGCCCTCAATAGTTCATCAGGACAGTTTGATTTAGGAATGAACCTATTTTTGGAAGGTCATCATTCTAAAATCACTTTGCAATATTCAACCAGACCAGTATACAATGCCGATGGTAGTAGAAATGATGATGATCCAACTAAAGATCAACTGACCTTACAGGCTACAGTATACCTGTAAAATGCCAAAAATTAACTATCTTAATCTTTCATCAATTAAATAATATGAATATGGAAAAAGAACAGCGTAAGCGCTATTGGAAAAAAAATGTTTCATACCTCACCATACTGCTCATTGTATGGTTTCTGGCCTCTTACGGTCTGGGAATTTTATTTGCCGAACCAGTTAATACTATCAAATTTGGAGGAGCTAAACTAGGGTTTTGGTTTGCTCAACAAGGGTCTATTTATGTGTTTGTGGTACTGATTTTTGTTTATGTAATTCTGATGAACAGACTCGACAGAGAGTTTGAAGTTGATGAAGTATGATGAAGAAAAGACCTAAAAGAAACTATACACAATATTAAAACCCCCTAAAGATTTTAAAATGGACGTACAAATTTGGACCTATATAATTGTTGGGATCACCTTTGCTCTTTACATCGGTATTGCAGTTTGGTCGAGGGCATCTTCAACAAACGATTTTTATGTGGCAGGCGGAGGTGTGCCACCAGTAGCTAATGGTATGGCTACTGCTGCCGACTGGATGTCAGCCGCTTCATTTATTTCTATGGCTGGTATTATCTCTTTTATGGGATACGACGGTTCTGTTTACCTCATGGGTTGGACAGGTGGTTATGTGTTACTAGCCTTGTTATTGGCTCCCTATCTAAGAAAGTTCGGTAAGTTTACCGTTCCAGATTTTATTGGAGACAGATACTATTCTAATGTTGCTCGTACAGTAGCAGTGGTTTGCGCCATCTTCGTTTCGTTTACCTATGTTGCTGGGCAGATGCGAGGAGTTGGTGTTGTATTCTCTCGCTTTTTAGAAGTACAAGTAGAGTGGGGAGTAGTAATAGGTATGGTAATCGTATTCTTCTATGCAGTATTGGGTGGAATGAAAGGCATTACTTATACACAAGTAGCTCAGTTCTGTGTTTTGATTTTTGCTTACATGGTACCTGCTATCTTTATCGCAATTCAGTTAACCGATACACCTATTCCTCAATTAGGTTTTATCGGTACGTTAGATGATGGAACCTTCCTATTAGACAAACTAGATGGATTGCATGAAGAACTAGGCTTTGCCTCTTATACATCAGGTTCTAAACCAATTATTGATGTGTTCTGTATTACTGCTGCTTTAATGATCGGTACAGCAGGTTTACCACACGTAATTGTAAGATTCTTTACAGTGCCAAGAGTAAAAGATGCTCGTATCTCTGCGGGTTATGCATTAATTTTTATCACTATACTTTACACTACAGCTCCTGCAATTGCAGCTTTTGCCCGTACAAATTTAATTGAAACAGTAAGTAATAAAGAATATACCTCTATGCCAGAGTGGTTTACCAAATGGGAAGGCACTGGCTTAATAGCTTTTGATGATAAAAATAACGATGGCGTAATTCAGTATGTAGGCGATGCTAACCAAAACGAGCTTACAATCGACCGTGATATTATGGTGTTGGCAAACCCAGAAATTGCACAGTTACCAAGTTGGGTGATTGCCCTAGTAGCTGCTGGTGGTTTGGCTGCGGCACTTTCTACTGCAGCAGGTTTGCTATTGGTAATTTCAACATCAGTTTCTCATGACCTTATCAAAATGCAAATTGCACCAGATATAACAGAAGGCAAAGAATTGATGTGGGCTAGAATTGGTGCTGGTGTAGCCGTGTTAGTGGCTGGCTATTTTGGTATCAATCCTCCGGGCTTTGTGGCTCAGGTAGTTGCATTCGCCTTTGGTTTGGCTGCGGCATCTTTCTTCCCGGCAATTGTATTGGGTATTTTCTACAAAAGGATGAATAAAGAAGGCGCTATAGCAGGAATGGTTGTCGGCTTGTTGTTTACATTAGCCTATATCGTCTATTTCAAATTTATAAATAACTCTCCGGAAGCAGCAGAAAGTTGGTTCTTAGGTATTTCTCCAGAAGGTATCGGTACTATAGGTATGGTAATCAATTTTATTGTATCAATTGTAGTATCGTCTTTAACACCACCTCCACCTTTTGAAGTGCAGGAAATGGTAGAAGAAATACGTTATCCGAGAGGAGCTTCTAAAGAAGTAATACATCATTAATCATCAAGTAATTTTTCTGAACATTAATGCTTGTAAAGGGATTGCTATAAAGCAATCTCTTTTTTTATGCCATTTCTATAAAAAAAATTTATAGCGCTATTCTTAATTTGAGGTATAATAACTCATTGATGCTGGTTAAAATTTTTATATTTACAATAGACGTAGGCTATCTAAACTACTAGTAAATATGAACTTGCATCAATTAGAATACATCATAGCCGTTGATCAATTAAAAAATTTCAACAAGGCTGCGGGAGCGTGCTTGGTTACTCAAGCGACTCTGAGTGCCATGGTAAAAAAGCTCGAAGAAGAGCTCGATGTAATTATCTTCGATCGAAAAACCAAACCTGTAATTACCACAGATTATGGCAAACAAATTATAGCAGAAGCCCGAAAAGCTATCTACCATGCCAATCGCTTAAAAGAAATTTCTTGTACACTTAATAACAGAGTGGAAGGCAAGGTAAAAATTGGCATTATCTCCAATGTGGCTAATTCATTATTACCGCATATTTTAAAAGAACTGCTCGACAATTATCCATTACTCGAATTAGATTTTATTGAATGCTCAGAAGAACAAGCTGTGCGTAAACTAAAATCTGGAGGTATAGATATGGCAATTCTTACAAGTCCGGGTAATACCGACGATCTTGAGCAAATCACATTGTATTGCGAAGCCCTTTTGATTTATGGCAATCTGGACAAAAACAAAAATTATGTTTTTCCTAAGAATATGAAGAACTATAATTTTTGGGTGTTAGAAGAAGGAAATTGCTCGCAAGATAAGAATGTAGAAGTATGCAAATTAGAAAAGAATTCGAGCCTTTATAAAAACCTCAAGTTCGAAGCTCATTCTTTTGAAACATTAATGAATCTGGCGGATAAGTTTGGCGGGCTTACTCTCATTCCTGAGTTATACTACAAGTCTTTATCAGAAGAGAGGAAAAAGAAGGTAAGAAGTTTTCAAAGCCCTGTGCCAGTAAGGGAGATTAAACTGTTGTATTATCGCCCTTATGCGAAGTTGGGTTACATCGAAACCTTGGCAAAAGACATTGCAGACATTGTTAACTCTAAGTTAGAATTTGATGTGTGTACCTGTAAAAAAGATGATTTTTTTAAGGTGAGAATTTAGTGCTAGTAAAATCTTCATTTCCAAGAGCATAACACTATAGTAAAGTAGTCTCAATATTTATAGTGATATTGTTGCATTGGAAACTATGTAAATATGAAGAACAAACTAATAGCACTTATCTGGGTAATTCTACCCTTATCTTTATTCGCACAAGAAAAAATCGATAGAAAATCTGTAGTTAGCAGGCACAATGTTAAAATCACAGAAGTAGATACACTCAATTCACTCTCTTTGGGAAATGGTCAGTTTGCCATGACGATGGATGTAACTGGCTTGCAAACCTTTCCCGAATATTATCACAAAGGAGTTCCATTAGGAACCATGTCTGAATGGGGCTGGCATAGTTTCCCAACAGACAAAGATTACAATATCGAGCAAACCATGAAACCACTGGCTTCGCACGGTAGAGAAGTGCCCTATGCCAGACAGTGGCCATCTGGTTCACCAGAATGGGAAGCAGCCAATTACCTCAGACAAAATCCGCACAGAATACATTTAGCTACTTTGGGCTGGCAAATTAAAAAATCAGACGGAAGCTTGATAGAAGTAACAGACATTAAAAACATTGATCAGACATTAGATTTATGGAATGGTGAATTGATCAGTAAGTTTGAAATTGAGGGTATACCGGTAGAAGTAATTTCTTTTGTAAGCCAAACCAAAGATGAATTAGGAGTAAAAGTATCTAGTAAATTGATTTCAGAAGGTAGGCTGGCGCTTACTATAAATTATCCATTTCCATCAGATCAGTTTTTAGATGAAGCGGTCAATTTTGACGCTGATGAAGCTAAGCGACTAAAGCTTACAAAAGCAGGTAAGCAAAAGTTTACGATCGAAAGAAATTTAGATACAACTCAGTATTTTACCAATTATACATCCTCATTAAACATTAAATCTGCTGAAAGCACCGACAGAGGATTCCTGATAAAACCAGAAACTAGTAAAGATACTTGGAGCTTTATCACCTCATTTTCTCCTCAAAATAATCAGCCAAGTAATATCGGTTTTGAGAAGCTCCAAAATGAAGAACACAAAGCTTTTAATCATTTTTGGAATAGCGGAGGAATGATAGACTTGGGTGAAACTAAAGATATGCGCGCCAAAGAAATTGAGCGAAGAATGATTCTTTCGCTTTATCTCACCAAGATAAATTGTGGTGGTAGTTCTCCTCCGCAAGAAACAGGGCTTAATTCAAACTCTTGGTTTGGGAAACCTCATATGGAAATGGCTTGGTGGCACGGAGTTCATTTCGCTTTGTGGGGCAGACCTGAGATTTTAGAAAAGCAGATGGAATGGTATTTTAGAAGTTTTGATGGAGCAAAAGCCATTGCTAAAAGACAGGGTTTCGAAGGTGTGCGCTGGCAAAAGATGACAGACAATAATGGTGGCGAAACTGCTTCGTCTGTTGGCTCATATCTATTGTGGCAACAACCTCATATCATCTACTTTTCAGAATTGATTTATCGGGCAAAGTCAAATGAGCAGACTTTAAAGAAATATGCAGAACTGGTAGAAGAGACAGCCAACTTTATGGCTGATTTTGCTTGGTATGATCCAGATTTGAAAAGGTACATTTTAGGAGTAGGAGTAATTCCAGCACAAGAAAGATTCGATCCGGTAGAGACATTTAATCCGACTTATGAGTTGGCATATTGGAGATGGGCTTTGGAAACAGCGCAAAAATGGAGAGAAAGACAAGGCTTAAAACGAAATGAAAAATGGGATAAAGTGCTCAAAGATTTATCTCCATTGCCACAAAAAGATGGTTTGTATTTGGCAACAGAAAGCGCTACAGATTCATATACTACCACCAAATTTATGACCGACCATCCAAGTGTGTTAGGCACTTATGGAATGTTACCTAACACCAAAGGTTTAGACAAGGAGGTAATGAAAAGTACCTTTAATAAAATCTGGGATGATTGGGAATGGCACGACACATGGGGTTGGGATTTCCCCATGACAGCGATGACGGCTACGCGACTCGGTTACCCCGAAAAAGCAGTAGATGCATTGCTAATGCCGATCACTACAAATACCTATTTGAAAAATGGGCAAAATTATCAGACAGATCGCTTGCGTCTATACCTGCCTGGCAATGGGGGAGTGCTTATTGCACTAGCCATGATGGCAGCCGGCACAGATGAAACCACTAAACCTCTTCCCGGCTTTCCTGATGATTGGAAGGTGAAATTTGAAGGTTTGAAAAAGATGCCTTGAGACTTGTAGAATTTTAAAGGTTCACAATGCATATTTGCATTGTGAACAATTTAAAGTTTTATTCCACCTTACAGATTGGTTCATTCCATACCAATCATTGCGAAGATTTTTTAATTAATGAAGACTTAAGCAGTAATACAAAACTGATCGCAATAATGGATGGCTGCACCATGGGAACTGAATCAGTTTTTGCTTCAATATTAATTGGTAAACTTCTTAGAAAAATAGCAAAAGATAAATTTTACAAGGAGTTTATAAACGCAGAGCAATCTACGCTAAAAGAAGAATTAAAAGATGTTTTATCTCAGCTATTCATTGAGCTTAGGGAGATAAGAAATAATCTACTATTAGATACCTCCGAACTACTTTCTACTCTAGTGATAGGTTTAATTGATAGTGATACCTTTCATGCAGAATTTCTTGTTGTGGGCGATGGCTTAATTTGTAAAGATGGTCAAGCATTTGAGTTTGAACAAAACGACAGGCCAGATTATTTGGCTTATCATTTAACTGAGCAATTTGAAGATTGGTTTTCCTCTCAAAAACAATTTCTTTCCTTCAGCGATTTTACTGATTTATCAATTTGCACAGATGGTATTTTTACCTTTAAAGCAATTGCAAAAAATCATCCTACCAAAACTGAAAATGAGATAATAGACTTTCTATTAAAAGACATTGTTTATGAAGATCAAAACAATTTTATGGATAGAAAGATTAGAATACTTAAAGACCAATGGTTACACGAAAATACCGATGATCTAGCAATTATCAGAATTAGAAAAAAAGTATAACAATAACTCTAATCAATTGCGTTTGATGGGAAGATTTTAAAAGATGTTCCTAGAAAATTAACTAGCTATTACACACTTTTTAACCTGATCAAATGAAAAAATTATTAGCTTTTTTGCTGTGTATATGTCTTTCTTCAATAGTATATTCTCAAAAAGCACAGATTCAGCTAGGCACACAAGTACCTCTAAACTACGCCGCAGGATTAGAGTTTTTTGCAAACAAGAACTTGTCTTTAAACATGCAAGTGGGTTATTTAACCAAACCTTATGATGAAGTAATTTTAGAAATTCTCAAAAAACTCGGAACAGAAGAAGCCATTGTTTATACAATTGGTAACTCAAATCCACATGGAATTATCTTACAACCTACACTCAAATTCCATTTAGGAACCATCTATGCAGGTTTAACATACTCATATTATAACTTAAAGGCGAATGATGTTCCTTCCGATGCCATCGAATATTATTACGATGTAAATATTCCGAACAGATACGACAGAATCTTAAACCTGGAATCTAATTTACACAATGCGGGTCTTTTGATTGGCAAAGAAATTACCTTCGGTCAAAATGATAAAAGCGGTTTAAAGTTCGAGCTAAGTGTTCAAAAAACCTTTGCATCTTCGAGTAATTTGTATGCAAACGAAAGTATAGATTTATCTAGGTTGAATACTTTGGTAACAGAAGAGCTTAATCACTATTATGTAGATTATGGCTATTTGCCATCATTCAACATCTTTTACTTTTACAACTTTTAAGTTGGGTAGATTCTGGCTCTAATTCTTAGAAGCGGTAAAATGGGTATTAATTTTTATAGGTGCATCTACGGGAATTTTCAAAGTCATAGATGTACCTTCATCTTTTACACTGTTTACATCAATTTGCCCATTTAGTTCTTTCAAGGCTTTTTTAACTATAAATAAGCCAAGACCATTTCCTTTAGATTTGGTGGAGCCAACAAAGAACATTTCGAAGATATTAGGTAGGATTTTTTCATCGATACCAATTCCATAATCAGTGATAGTAATCACCAATTCCATCTCTTCTGAAAGTTCAATCTTTACAAAAACCTCAGACATTTCATGCTGGTAGGTTAGTGCATTTTGGATTATGGCTTTCATTGCGAATTCCAACATGGTTGGTTTCGAAATGAATGTGAGGTCATCAGGATATTCAAATGAGATTAAGTTGATATTGTACTCAAAAGTTTTCTTGAGATAATCGACCAGATTTTCAATCTCAATTATTTGATTTTCCGATGGATGATTAATAATGGTACTAATCTCTAGTAAGCTCTCCAAAGTTTTACTCATGTTAGAAGTAACCTTGCTAAAGCTTTCCCAATAATCTTTAAAAGAATCGCCATTATCGAGTTTAAGAATCTGCAATAAACCTTCTATTCGGGCTAATGGGCCTTTAAGGTCGTGAGAAGTTCTGTAGAGGAACAAATTCAATTCTTCTCGCGCATCCAAAAGCTCACGGGTTCTTTCGGCAATAATTTCTTCTAAGCTAAAATTAATTAACTGTATTTCTTCATTTGCTTCTCTCAGCTTAATAGTTTGATTAGAAATTTCATCATGTTGCACTTCTAATTGATGATTCTTTTCACTTAGTTCTTCAGTTCTCTTATGAACCAGGTGTTCAAGCTCCTTATTAATATTTTCTTGAAGAATTTTATTCTTTTTCAGTTGTACAATCAGTTCTTGTTGCGTATCTCTTTTGTCTTCTTCATTCAATCTAATTTTATAACCGAGCCCAAGCGCAAACACGATTAATTCGAAGGTTACACCCAATTGTCCGAAAAGTGCATATTCATTAAATGCCATGAAATGCCATATAATTGATAAAATGCCTCCAAGAGCCAATGCATAGTTTCCAATCTTTGCGAATTTTAGTAACCTAACCTTTTTAGGAATAAAGTTTAGGAATACCATTCCAGCAATCAATTCGAAAAACAGAATCACATTGGTGATATTAATCGAATAGATAGTTTTATTGGTGATAAACTGTAAAGTGATTGAAAATATAAATGTACCTAAACTGAAATAGGTGAAAACTTTAAATACTGTATCCCACTTGGGTGAATACTTTTTGGTTTCGAGAAACTTCCTGAAAAATAAAAAATAGAAGAATGGACTTAGTGTAAATGATGTCCACAAATAGTTATTTAAAGATGGATTTTCAGGTAAAATATAGTTAGATGTAAAACCAAAATTCCAGAAAAAATAAATGGAAATTGAAAGCACATACAAAGCATAATAAAGATAGGTTTTATCCTTATTTCCTATAAATACCAGAAAACATAAAGTTATAATGATAACCAGTATACCTTGAAAAGCACTTTGTTTTATTAACACAAAGCGATGATTATCGAACCAATCTTTCGGGAAGAAGATTTGAGCCTTTACATTAGGTTTAAAACCAGTTACAGATTCTACTCTATAATATAGGGTTTTAGATTCTTTAGGCAGTAGATATAAATTAAAAATACAATCCTTCCTAAGTCCGGTAAGCCCTTTATTTGATTTTTTTTCCAGTTCACCAGATTGCTCCACACTAAAAGTACCATCATTTTGGCTTAGGTAAAACCTTACGAAGTTATTGTTGTTTACAGCAAAAAGAACTCTTTGTAATTTATTAGTTTCGTTTTCAATATTTAGTTTTCCCCAATACACGACGTTCGCATCGTCAAGCATTTGAAAAGTTTCGAAAGGGATAAAGTTATCTTGAAAATGAGGGTTAGCGATATCATCAATACCTAATAACTTATTTGTATCAGCATATAAACTGATATTTGGAGTAATATCAGCAAAATTTTCAATCTTGTCATTAATAGTTATAGTATTCTGCCCATATAGTGTAAACACACATATTTGTAGCAGAATAAGCGCTATTAAAGATTTTATGTAAGTTATTGCTAGTGGCATTGTGTCAAATTGTTCACGGTTAGAACGTAAATGGTATTCATGTACTGTATCTACAATAAGTGAATATTTACATATCTTATGCTTTGTTAAGTTTTGATGCAATTTTATTTTTCACAATGAAATATATTCAAAATTGAGTAATAGAAATAAATTTCAATCGATAACTTGTTTCCATTTTGTGCTATGAAAGATAATTTTTCTGAAAATGCTAATAAATACCGTTCTTACAGACCTGTATATCCCAACGAGTTTTATGATTTTCTCAAAAATAACTTACACAATTTCGAAAGAGCTTGGGATTGTGGAACAGGTAATGGGCAAGTAGCAAAAGAGCTTTCCACATTGTTTGATGAGGTTTATGCAACGGATATTAGCCAAGCGCAACTAGATAATGCATATCAGGCAGATAACATATTATATTCTTGCCAGCCAGCAGAGCAAACATTTTTTCATGAGAATTTTTTCGACTTAATCGTAGTAGCACAGGCAATTCACTGGTTCGATTTTGATTTGTTTTACAATGAAGTAAAAATGACTCTAAAACCAGAGGGAGTTTTTATAATTATCGGATACAACTTATTAAAGATTAATGCTGAAATTGATGGAGTGATTAATCACTTTTATAAAGAAATTATAGGAGCTTACTGGGATGCTGAGCGGAAATATATCGATGAAGCATATCAAACAATTCCTTTTCCATTTAAAGAAGAAGCAGTTCCTAAGTTCCAGTACCAAACCAATTGGTCTCTTGAGCATTTAATCGGCTATTTAAAAACTTGGTCAGCAGTTAAGCATTACATTAAGGATAAAGGCTCTAACCCGGTGGATTTAATTACAGAAGAATTGACTGTAAAATGGGGCAATCAAGCAACACGAGAAATCACATTTCCAATTTTGTTTAGAATGGGCAGAATGCAATAGTTGATGCAATTTGTTTGATTTTTTTATCTTAGCGGAATTCCCAAAGACAAGATAAATTAATAGATCATGACCAACCAGATTATTGTAAGAAAGATAGAAGTAACTGAAGTTGAAAAGCTAAAAGAAGTAGGGATTCTAACTTTTACAGAATCTTTTGCCCACCTCAATACCGAATCAGATATGAAGCAATATCTCGATAAAAGCTTCAATAATGCACAAATATTATCTGAGCTAGAAAACCCAGAATCTGACTTTTACTTTGCAGAGATAAATGGTGAAGTAGTTGGTTATTTAAAGCTCAATTATGGGAAAGCTCAAACCGAACAAAAACTGCAAAATTCACTCGAAATAGAAAGGATATACATTCTGGCAAAATTTCAAGGAAACAGAATAGGTCAGCTATTTTTTGATAAAGCACTAGAAGTTGCCAATGCTAGAAAAGCCGAATACTTATGGTTAGGAGTTTGGGAGCATAACGAAGGTGCTTTGCGCTTCTATAAAAGGAATGGCTTAGAGCCTTTCGACAAACATGTTTTTTGGTTAGGAGAAGACAAACAATACGATATTTTGATGAAAATGCCTCTTAAAGCTGAGCAGATATCTTAAAATTCAACCCCATTTCTGAATATTATCTGCCGTTTATATAAAATTATTGCCATTACTTACTAAATTGTAGAACATATGTTTTAGAGATTTATATATTTGTTCTACAATTTAGTAACAAAATGAAGGAAACACGATTAGGTGAATTTGAAGAGGTAATTTTACTGCTCGTAGGCATTCTAGGAGAAGATGAAGCTTATGCATTTAAAATTGCCGATGAATTTGAATCACAAACAGGTAGATCAGTTTCGATTGGTGCTGTTCATTCAACTTTGAGCAGGCTAGAAGAAAAAGGTTTTTTAAACTCAGAGATGGGAAAAGCCTCAGCAGAAAGAGGCGGACGCAGAAAAAGAATTTTTACCATAACAGCTTATGGTAAAAGGGCACTCGAAACGTCGAGAGACTTTAAAGTGTCGCTTTGGAAACAATTCCCATCATTCGGAACAGACTTCGGACTTTCTTTTTCTTAGTATTTTGCATGAACAACATTCCATACCACCCAAATATGCCGAAAAGGTATTACTCTGGTTTCTAAAAGCAGAGCTAGCCGAAGAAGTATTGGGCGATTTGGATGAGCAATACTATCAGACTCTGAACAGAAAAAATCGAAGAAAAGCCGATCTACATTATTGGTATCAGGTTTTTAATTACCTCCGGCCATTTGCTATTAAACATTTGAAATTAACAGAATTAAATTCTATCGATATGTTCAGGCATCATTTACTCATTACTTTCAGAAATTTTAAGAGGTTTAAAAGTACCTTTTTCATCAATCTTGCTGGGCTGTCTACAGGCTTAGCCTGTGTGATACTAATTTATCTTTGGGTAAATGATGAAATGCATGTAGATAAATACCATGAGCATGATAGCAGGTTGTATACTGCTATGCTGAATCACGAAGAATCTACGGGAATTAATACTGGCCCCGGTGTGCCCGGAGTTTTGGCAGACGCCCTTGTTAGTGAAGTACCAGAAATTGAAATGGCTGTAGAAGATACAGACTCTCAATGGTTTGGTAATTCTTTCAGTATTTCGGATGGAGAGATTAATCAGAAGTTTTTTGGGAAATTTGCAAGTGGAGATTTTTTCAAACTTTTTTCTTACAAATTAATCGATGGTAACAAAGCACAAGTTCTTCAAGATAAGAATTCTATAGCGATCTCTGAAAGCGCAGCCATGAAGCTTTTTAACACAACTGAAAGCGTAGTTGGAAAAACTGTCGATTGGCATTTACTACATGTGAGTGGCACTGCAACTATTTCTGGCATTTTTAAAGATGTACCAGTAAATTCTAGTAATCAGTTTGATTTTGTTTTACCTATCGCGATTTATAAAGATATTCTGGGTAAAGACAGTTTTCATTGGGGAAATTACAATGAATATACTTATGTATTGCTTAAAGAAGATGCTGATGTAAAGGCGCTCAATGCGAAGGTTGGAGATTTTATAAAGAAAAAAATCGAATGGTCTAATGTCGAGTTGTTCTTTGCAAAATACTCCGATAATTATCTCCAAGGGCATTATGAAAATGGTGTTCAAACTGGTGGAAGAATCATTTATGTACGTCTTTTCTCGATTGTTGCCCTATTTATTTTAGCGATTGCTTGCATCAATTTTATGAATCTTTCCACTGCCAGAGCATCTAGAAGATTAAAAGAAGTTGGTGTAAAAAAAGCGATTGGAGCAAGAAGGTTCGATTTAATTAATCAGTATATGAGCGAGTCGGTCATCTTATCTGTAATTGCTTTGTTAGTATCAATACTTATGGTAAGTGTTTTACTGCCAGATTTTAACCAAATAACAGGCAAGCAACTCACATTAAATTATGATGATCAATTAATACTTGGTTTGGCTGCAATTTCATTGCTTACAGGAATTTTGGCAGGTAGTTATCCGGCATTGTATCTCTCACGGTTTAAACCAATTGCTGTGTTAAAAGGTGCTGGCCATTCTGGTAAAAAGGGAAATGGAACTGGTGAAATGTGGGCAAGAAAAGGCTTGGTGGTTTTTCAGTTTACGCTTTCTATCATATTAATAGTTTCTGTATTGGTTGTTTATAAGCAAATAGAATTTATCCAAAACACCAATATCGGTTTCGAAAAAGACAATGTAATTGTATTTCCTTCTGAGGGAAAAGCTACTGAAAACATTGAATTAACTTTAAATGAACTAGAAAAGATTCCGGGTGTAAAAGACGCTTCAGCCACTGCCCACTCTTTTGTTAATTCTGGAAGTTATACAACTGGTTTAGATTGGGAAGGTAAGAATCCAGATTCTGATGTTCGCTTTACTAATATTACTGGTTATTTTAATTTGGTTGAAACGATGGGCATTCAGATAAAAGAGGGTAGAAGTTTCTCAAAAGATTATGCCAATGAAACTGAAAAATTGATTCTGAATGAAACGGCAATTGAAGTAATGGGTTTAGAAGACCCAATTGGTAAAACTGTAGATCTTTGGGGAAATGATATGGAAGTAATTGGCATAATGAAAGATTTTTATGCACAATCGCTTCACGAAAAAATACCACCTACTTTTATGAGATTAGGCTCTGAATTTTTACCACTTGTAATGGTGAAAATAAAAGCAGGAACTGAAGCTGAAACCTTAAGCCAGATTGAAAGTTTCTACAGAGCATTTAACCCAGGTTATCCATTCGATTTCAAGTTTTTAGATCAGGAGTTTCAGGCTCAATACGAAGCAGAAAAGCGTGTATCTCAACTTTCCAGATACTTTGCAGGCATCGCTATTCTTATTTCTTGTTTAGGATTATTCGGTTTGGCAGCCTTTACCGCAGAAAGAAGACTAAAAGAAATTAGCATAAGAAAAATATTAGGTTCCAGTGAGTGGAACATCATCTACCTTTTATCCAACGACTTCACAAAAATGGTATTAACAGCAATTGTAATAGCCATTCCGGTGAGCTATTTAATTGCACAAAAGTGGCTCGAAAGTTTTGCAACCAGTATAGAGCTTGAGTGGTGGTACTTTGCTGTAACCAGTTTACTAGCATTGTTGATTGCCTGGTTTACAGTTGGCTTGCAAACAGTAAAAGCTGCCAAAGTAAATCCAGTGCAAAGTTTAAAAAGTGAATAGAAATAAAAACGTACCGCCCAAACTAGCAAACAGATTCCTTCACTGGTTTCTAAGGGAAAATATTGCCGAAGAAGTAGAAGGCGATTTGGAAGAGCAGTTTTATGCTAAGTTGAAAAACAGGTC
>PBYL01000154.1 GCA_002729595.1 Thalassovita sp.
GCGGCAGTTGCTTGGGTTTTCAAAAATATTGAGAGTTACGGTGGTGATCCTTCTCTAATTTTTGTGTCTGGACACTCGGCAGGTGGTTACCTCGCCAGTATGGTTGGTCTCGATAAATCTTGGTTAGATGTTTACGATATAGATGCAAACTCAATAGCAGGTTTAATTCCTTTTAGCGGGCATACCATTACCCACATGACGGTGAGAGAAGAAAGAGGAATTCCAGCTACACAACCTGTTGTAGATGTGTTAGCGCCGCTTTACCATGTGCGTGCAGATGCACCACCCATGTTATTAATTACTGGTGACAGAGAGTTAGAAATGTTGGGCAGATACGAAGAGAATGCCTACATGATGCGCATGATGAAAGTTGCCGGGCATACACAAACTCGCCTAATGGAGCTAGATGGTTACGGCCACGGAATGACCTATCCTGCTTATCCATTATTAATCAACGAAGTAAACAGAATTGTAAAAGAACGCAGTGAAACAGGAGGTAAATAAGCCTTAATTTTCATTGGTATAAAGAGAATACAAGCCTCTATCGGTTAACGGCAGGGGCTTTTTTGCCTAATATAGGGCTCTTCCACCATATATTAGGTATTTTAAGATTGCCTTACCTTTTATAGCTTTGTAAGATACCATCAGTCAGCTCATACTTACAAATACCACTTACCCTTCCAGTGTCGAAAATTCATGTTATTAAAATTTAAAACACTAACAATGTGTGATGCTTTCAACTCATCCAATTAGGATGATTGCGTCCATATAAGCCACAATTATCTAAGTCAACTTAAAGAATGAAGCTAACCGTTGTAATTTCTTACTATCGAGCGATCGATAACCTTAAACTCATTTTGAAAGGTTTAAACAATCAGAGTGAACGAAACTTTGAAGCCATTATATCAGAAGACGATTATAATGAAGAAACAATCACCTTTCTAGATCATCACAAGCATTTATACAACTTCTCTATTCAGCATGTGCATCAACATGAAGATAAAGGTTTTCGCAAAAATATGATGCTGAATAAATCCATCAAAAAGTCTAAATCGGAGATTATTGCCTTTATCGATGGTGATTGTATTCCTCACAAACACTTTGTAAAAGAGTATATTCAAAACTGTGAGCCGGGTTATATTCTGGTTGGCAGAAGGGTAAAGCTAGGGGAGAAGATTTCATCTTACATCAAAGATAAAACATGCCTCAAAAGACTCAACTTGCTTTCTCTAATCTTCTCAGATTCTAAATGTGTAAAAGAATGTGTGTACAATCCGCAGTTTCATTTAGCAGCTAAACTTAGAGGTTTGGTAGGTTGTAATTGGGGAATAAGAAAACAACATTTGCTAGATGTAAATGGCTTCGACGAAGACTATGAAAACCCCGGAGTGGGCGAAGATGTAGACATTGAGTGGCGTTTGCAGCAAATTGGTTTAGAGAAAAAATCTGTGAAAAACCGAGCAATTGTGTACCATATTTATCACCCAAGAACATACACGCACGAAGTTGTTTCTGATAACATGAAAATGTTTGAGCAAAAGAAAAAACAGCGTAATATCAAATGCATAAATGGGCTTAAAAAACTAGAACCGGAATTGGTAAGTAGATAAAAGCACTTTCCTGATTACTCATTCATTTTTGCTATTATTGTGATGATTTAATCAAAAGGAAGTGTGTCTTGAGTAGAAAAACCATATACGAACAAACCAGTCAATTGCTTAAAGAGCATCAGTGGGAAGAAGTGATTCAATTACTAAGCCCAAGGGTGCTCGAACAGAAAGAAGACTGGAAGCTTTACTGGAATGCTGGTTGGGCAAATTATAAAAAAGCTGATTTTGCAGAAGCTGTCAACTTATTTACAAAAGCCTGTAAAGTAACCAGATCAGAAAATGACGAGGCTGTTTGTCTTACCTTTATAGGTATTGCACAGGTTGAAGCTCAAGACTACCAATCTGCTTTAGAAAATCTAATGGATGCTGTGTTGATCTCAGACAGCAATCTGGCACGTAAAAGTCTGGCAATGACTTTTATGAAGATGGACGACTTGGGTTCTGCTGAAAAAGTGCATCAAGAAGGATTAAAGCTCAAGCCCAACGATAAAGAAAGACTGGCTGCTTATGGCAATTATTTAATGGATACTGGCCGATACGATGAAGCAGATGAGATTAAAAAGAAAATCGAAAAACTAGCTTAGTCGTGTCTCAATTTACAAAAATCTTATTCTTTCTGTTTTGTGTTGTTTGTAACCAAGTAGCCGCTCAAAACGGTGGTTTTGATGTATTAAACTATCATCTCAAAATAGAACCTGATATACAAGCAAAGTCTGTAAAAGGCGAGGTTGATATTCTTTTTTCGGTTGATGATGCTACTCAACAAATTGCTTTAGATTGTGGCAGTCTCTCAGTGGAAGTTGTAGAAGGAAATTCTGTGGTTGCATTCCAACAAAAAGATCATCAACTCATTATCCAATTAAAAGATAAGCTGCCTAAAGAAAATTCTATCCATATTACTTACCAAGGTAATCCCACCAGAGGCATTCATTTTATGCCCGAAAAGAATCAAGTTTATACCGTTTTTTCAACCAGCGAGTGGATGGTTTGCCGAAACCTCATTACCGACAAGGCAAGTATTGCTATGGATGTTATTGTAGATGAAAATTTACAAGCCGTTGCACACGCGGTTGCATGCGGAGATTTGGTGGAGCAAAAGAAGTTTGATAATGGCAAAGTCTGCTTTAGTTGGGTTCAAAATAATTCAGTGCCTGCTTATACTTTTGGTTTTGCAATTGGTGAGTTTAATCACTCAACTATTAAGCATAAAGAAACCGTTTTAAACTGCTATAGTGCTGCTCACACAAAAGCACAATTGGATACCATTTTCCAATACACTGCGGATATGATCGAGTTTTTTGAAAGTAAAACAGGAGTAGCTTATCAAAACAAGAGTTATAACCAGATTTTAATCGGCAATCACTATCAAGAAATGGCTGGCTTTTCTGTCTTAAAAGAAACCTATGGAGCCATGATCTTAAAAGACAGTACAGAAACCAATCTTGTTTCACATGAGATGGCTCACCAATGGTGGGGCAACAACATTACTTGCGAAAGGTGGGGAGAGTTTTGGCTAAACGAAGCCTTTGCTACTTTTATGTCTGCTGCTTACAACGAGCATCGATTCGGAAAAGAGAAATACCTTAAAGACATTAATGCCTATCGCGAAGTGTATGAAAAAGTGAAGAATGAAGGCAATGACAAAGCACTTGTGTTTAAAAATTGGAATAACCCAAGTTCGAGTGATAGAAGCATTGTGTATTTTAAAGGGGCTTATGTATTACATCTAATGCGCGAAGAGTTAGGCGATGTGGCTTTTTGGAAGGGGGTAAAACATTATAGCAAAAAGTATTTCGGAAATTCGGTAAATGCAGCGCTTTTCCAACAAGCTATGGAAGAAGCGACAGATACAGACCTACAGCCATTTTTTGATAAATGGGTTTATTGAGGTGTTTAAAGCTTTTTTGCTAGCAAATCCGTACCTTCAATAAAATTATTATTCTAATGAAGGCTTTGTTTATTTTCTTACTGTTGTGTCTTTCTAGTTCAATATTATTTGCTCAGTCATTATTAGAAAATGAGCAATATATGAATGCATATATCATAGTAGTAGATACTAATCAAGACTACTTTCAATTGAGAGATGAAATGTTTGCTCTAAGAGAAAAGTTTTATATAGAGATAGATACAATGGGTAGAACATATGATGATGCTAAAAACTTGATTTGTTTGCCTGATGATAATGAAGACGATCTTTATGCAGGTAATTATTTTGTGAGAAGATTCCCGTCGAAAGCACTGAGTTTAGAATACTTGAAATATTACGAAAGTAAATTACCCACAGAAGATAATACTATTGCGTTGGTCGCACTCATTACAGATAAAAAACAAGAAGCAGAAGAATATTTAAGCTCAATTATCCCTTTGGCTAAAAATTCCAGAATAGTAGAAGCAAAGTTATATATGGGTTGCATGCACTGATAATTGAAGAATTATGGAGTTCGCATATCTAGTTTAAAGCTTTAATTATTTTTTATCTTTCTCCCCATTTCCTTAGATATCAGCAAATAAGTTTGTAACTTCATAAAAGAAATCGCCTCCATTACATTTCTACTGATTCAGATTATCATCCATCCATTACATCAATTAAAAGTAGAAAACTCAACCAGTATTAATCTCTAAGAAAATCTTTATCCAGAATCTAAATCAGTATTCTGTCGCATTCATACATACCAGCAAATCTTACTACCCCTTGTATTTTTTAAACTGAAAGATGATGTTATGCGCTACCAAAATTCGAATATTAACAAGAAAGTAATAGGTATTAGTTTTATCAACTTTTGTGTTGTATTGCTGCTTTGGAACTCCTGCCAAAGAATGCATGCACCTTATGGTGTGCCAGAATCTCGTACAGATAATCAAATTGTTTTAGACCTAAATAAGCTTACTTATAACATTGCGAATGAACACGATCAGTTTTATTCATTTATAGGGGTAAGGGCTTTGGCAATGGTACACCTAGCCATGCACGATATTTTTAATAGCATAGCCCCAAAGTTTGAGCAGTATTATTACAAAGAGCAAAAAGAAAATTTCGATCCGGTTGTAGCAGCGGCAGAAGCTACCAGAAATATTCTATTAAAAGCTTATCCGGACAGAGCAGATACGATAAACATGGTTTGTAACCAATGGATAGATATGTCTGATGATGCAGCATTAAAGAAAGCAGGCATTATGCTAGGCAGAGAAGTGGCGCAAGCTTATATCACCCTTAGAGATAACGATGGGCACGAAAAGAGAGGCGATTATACTCCTATGACAAAACCCGGCAACTATCAATTCACCCCTGAGTTTGATTGGGTTTTAATTCCAGATTTTTCTGTTGCCAGACCTTTTACACTCGACTCGCTCACTCAGTTTAGATCGCCAGCACCACCAGCTCTAAAATCGGAGGAGTACATTAGTTCTTTTAATGAGGTAAAGGCTTATGGAGGTAAAAACAGTACTGCCCGCACAGAAGATCAAACAAATTATGCACATTGGTGGGCAGAGTTTGCAGAACACGGCTGGAACCGAATAGGCAGAATTACTGCTGCTGAAAGAAATTTGTCTAGAAACAAGGCAAATAGAATGTTTGCACTACTAAATATGAATCTTTACGATTTATATATGGTTTCTCTAGAAAGCAAATACTTTTACGATACATGGCGACCATATACTGCAATTAGAAATGCAGCAAAAGATGGAAACGCAAAAACAGAAGAAAAGAAAAACTGGGAACCAGAAATGCTTACTCCACCTTGGCCAGAGTATCCCTCAGCACATGCTGCTTGTGGTGCTGCCGGAGCCGAAATTGTAGCATATGTTTATGGAACTCCCAAGGTTTCTTTCACCATGGAATCCACCACCGCGCTCCCTGATGCAAAATACAGGAGTTACAATAACTTAAACAAAGCTGCCGAAGACTGTGCAGACTCTAGGGTAATGAATGGTTACCATTTCAGGTTTGCAACAGACGAAGGTTTAAGGCAAGGTAGAATGCTTGCAAAGCATACGATTAATAACTTTTTAAAACCGGTAGAGGTGGAATAAAAATATTCATAACAAAGTACGTATTCAATTAAATTGCATACTATTATAAACCCGATTGCTTTTGCTTTCGGGTTTTTGTTTGGTTATTAAAGTCAATTAGATGCATTTTTTAAAGAGAATTATAGCTGCAAGTATTTTGTATTTTCCATTTGTTTGGTTGAGTTGTACACAAAAACAAGAACCTCAACTCGTAGACTTTACTTATCAAAGCTGTAATGCTATAGAAGCAAGTCCAAATGATCTTGGCTTGATAAAAAACTACAATTAGAAGATACACTATTACTTAGTATTGGCTTTTGTGATAATTGTGGGAATACTAGGTATCAAGGAGAAATGGAATTATTAGACAATCAGTTAAGTCTAGAAGTGATACCAATTTATGATACACTTTGGGGAGTAGATGATAATGGAGATTCTCTTTATATGTTAAATGAATTTGTTACAGAATGTGGTTGTTATAAACTATTTAATTTTAAAATAAATCAATCCTCACTGGCCGATGTCGAAACAATTACCCTTAATGGAATGAGTATGGATAGCATTCGAAATGAGACATATTGTTTTATTTTAGAAGAGCCAATTCCTGAAGAGTAAAATCACCGATTTAAGGAAAAAATAACAGAATTTTATTAGCATTGTGACTATACATTTTAATTAATGCAAACTTACAATGAACCAGCTAAAAGAGATTCTTGAAGAGGTCTATGTGAAGGAGAGAAGGAATATATTTACATTTCTTACTGGGGCAGGTGTTTCTGCCGACAGTGGTATTCCAACTTATCGGGGTGCTGATGGTATCTGGGTAAAAGGAACAAAATACCACAAGCCAGAAGAGTTTGGCACTTACAGATATTTCAAAGATCATCAAGAAGAGGTTTGGCAATATACATTATTTCGTAAAAAAATGATTGAGTCTGTAGAGCCTAACGAAAGCCACATAATCCTTTACGATTTAGAAAAACTGTTGGAAGAACGCTTCGATTTAATCACTCAAAATGTAGACAACCTACATAGGCGAGCCGGCAACCAAAATATTTATGAAATTCATGGGAATTATAGAGAGGTAAAATGTTCTGGTGGTTGTGGAGAAATTTTGCCATTTCCTGTAGAAGTTAAAGGCAAAGAATTAACAGAAGAGATAGAGCCAGAAGAAATTAAGCATTTAAAATGTCCAGACTGTGGGAGTTGGTTAAGACCTAATATTCTCTGGTTTGACGAAATATACAATGAAAGAACACACAAAATATATAGCTCTCTCAAAATAGCAAAAAATAGCGGCGTATTATTTATTGTCGGTACTTCAGGAGCCACAAACCTACCTATAGAAATTGCTAAAACCACACTAAAAAATGGCGGTTACGTAGTAGATGCAAACATAGAAGACAATCATTTTACGACTTTATTGAAAGGCAAAAAGCGAGTTTTAACAATCCGTGAGCGAAGCAAAGACATTCTGCAAAGTATAAAAGAAGTATTGGAAGAGGTGGTGAATCAAGACCAATGATGAAAAATATGAAACACATTATTTCGATTTTATTGATAAACCCAATAGTCGTCAATTATCAACGTATGATTATGAAGGTTGGAAGTAGGAAAGTAAAAGTATACAACAAGTTAGTATTGAGATTGTAAACTGAGGTTTGAAATGTTTTAAAGTTCGAGATCAAATGAAAACAAAAGCTAATAGGGGACTAGTTTTATAACTAAAATTAGTGCTTTTGTATAACTTCGAGCCACTAAACTAAAAAACGACTTTACACTATTACAAAAGCACAATTAGCATGAAATTCAAATATCTATTTCTATTATTATTAGCACCATTAGTTCTACAAGCACAGCAAAATTATCAAACTTATAAGATTAAAGATTCTAGGCCTAATCGCTCAAAAAAGTGTAAAAGTTATATAAAGATTTATAAAAGTTTGCCTCCAGAGGTTCGCTATGATTTAAAAGTAATTGAAGGTGATATATATTTTGTATTTACTAGTTCTGAATATTTAAAAAAAATATTCGATAAAAATTCTGATGGTATAGCTGCAGATATAATTAATAGAAACTTATACAGATGTGATGGGAAAATGCTTCCTAGCTCTAATATTCATAATGGCTATTTATTACCACCTATATATAGGAAAGAGATTTTAAAAAATATGGTGGTAACAGACAATGGGATTGTATTAGTTAAATATAAAAAATTGCCTAAAGGCTTTAACCCTGAAGATATCGAATGTAATTTATTGGTAATTCAGAAGAAATATTTGTGTGATTACCGTTTATTTACCAATCTAAATTATAGCAATTGGGGTATATTGGATATGGGTTTGTATAAAGACTCTATTCCGTCAGATAGCTATCATGAGCTAAGTAAAGAGGTTAAAAAAGAGTTGAAGTTTGTAATCCCTTTCGAAAAAAATAAAGTTGCTTTCGAGACTTCAGATATTCAGCCACTTTACGACTCACTTAATTTAACAGATTATAATATCACAGAAATTAATATTAAGGCTTACTCTTCGGTTGAGGGTACTGTTGAGAACAACATGAAGTTGCAAGAAGGTAGAGCTGAAAGTATAATTAAGGCTTTACAAGCATATCAGACACCAGAAATTATTTCTAATGTTACTGCCAAAGAAAACTGGGTAGCATTTTTAGTAGATATTACTGGTTCTAAATACGAGTACCTATCAAAATTACCTCAAGAAGCCATAAAGAAAGAACTGCAAAACAAAACTTTACTTTCTCAACTCGAACCGATTTTGCAAACTCATAGAAAAGCAATGGTGGAGCTAAAGCTCGAAAAGAAGTTTACTGAAATTGAAAACGATCCAGTAAAACTAAAAGCTCTATTCGATCAAAATATTCAAGAAAGTAATATTGAAGAAGCATTGTATCTGCAAAAAATTATCTTCGAAAAGGTGAGAGACAAGCAATTTCCAGACGATTATATTGGTAAACTAGAAATTCCAAAAGAGACAGAATATGGTCCACTGCTAAATAATTTTGCCATATTTGATTATGAGCAAAATGATACCTACCTCTATGAAAACATACAAAACTTTGAAAAGCTTTTAGAAATACTTCCTAATAATTTAAAAATAAAATACAATTTGTTGACTCTTAAAATCAAAGCATGGACTAGAGGAGAACAAATTACAAATCAAGAAGATATTAACAATTCTATTAATGAGCTTAAAAGAATGGGACTCGAAAAAAGTCTTATTACAAGATTGAGAATGAATTATCTAATTATTCTTACTCAATATAAAATGCAAGAACAGGACTTTAGAATGAAAAACCGAGCTTTAAAAGAAGTTTATTGGGCATATTCGGGATTAAATCTAAATGATCAAGACCTGTTGTGTCTTTCGAAATATCTTGCTGTATATAGCAAATTTGAATGGGCAGAATCGGTCTTGGCTAAAAGAGTTAAAGATATTGATGTTGATGAAGAGTTACTTTTTTATTATTTAAAATTGACTATATCAGATAAAAGAAAAACAAGGGATTCTAGATATAGAACATTTATGCTAAATGCAGTTGACAAGGATACAAAAAGATTCTGTGATATGTTTTTGCCTGTTCCTCAAGGTGGATTTACTTTTCAGCTTTTAGACGATGAATTTTTAAGAGATACTTATTGTGAGGTTTGTAATGAATAGAATTAAAATCTAATTTTCAACATGCCTCAAAATACATCTACATATCATCAACAATTTAGAAAGCACTTAGAAAGAGTGGTGTTGATAGACGATGAGGCTTTTGAGGAGATAATCCAGTGTTTTTCTATTAAAGAAATCAGTAAGAAAGATTATCTCCTCAGGCCTTTTCAGGTTTGTAGGTATGAGAGCTACATTATAAAAGGCTTGTTCCAAACCACCATGATAGACGATGAGGGCAGGCAACACACCTTACACTTTCCGCACGAAGATTGGTGGGTGGGAGATTTCAAAAGCTTTAGAAAAGAACAAGAATCTAATATGGAGATTTTTGCTGTAGAAGATGCCCTGCTTTTGCAAATTTCTAAAAGTGCCATGTATCAACTTTTCGATATTTCACCAGCATTCGAGCGATTTTTTAGGATAATGGCAGAAAATGCCGCCATGGCTTTACAAGACAGACTTTTAAAAAACTATTCGCACAATGCCGAAAGCAAACTTTTAGAGTTTCAAAAGAAATATCCATCACTAAAAAACAGACTCTCCCAAAAGCAAATCGCCAGTTATTTAGGCGTAACTCCCGAATATTTTAGCCAAATGGTTAAAAAGAAATAAATTAAAAACGCTTAAGGTAGTTTAATTTTTTACAGATTTCTGCGGTCTATGTTTGTCTAATCTTGTTGAAGGCAACAGATGAATATTTTCACCAGAAACAATAAGCAAGTGGCAGAACATCCAAATTTAACTTTAATCAATCGGTTTTTTCGTGCATATGCTAAACATGATATGGACGAAATTAAACAAATTTTTTCAGCGAATATTCAATGGCACATTCCCGGTAAACACCCGCTAAGTGGCACAAAAAAAGGCATTGCAGCAGTAATGGAATATTTTAGTGCACTCAATAAAGCTCTGTTTCAAGCAGAGTCTATTGTTATGGGAGTGAATGACAATTATGTGATTGATTGCCATAGAAATTGGAGTAATCTAGAAGGTGAAGAAAACCTGAATAATATGTCTTGTCTGTTGTGGAAAATCGAAAATAACCAGATTGTAGAAGTATATAATTTCCCAGAAGACCAACATGTGGTTAATCAGTTTTTTAATAAAATATACAAATGATAAAATAGTGTGAGATGGACGACTTTCAAATAGCTTTACCCAAGTACTACCAAGAAATTCAAGCTGCATCTGAGCAAATTGGCTTTAATATGCCCTCAGACTTACAAACAGGCTCTTTACTTAAAACATTGGTTGCTTCAAAGCCAGAAACGAGCATTTTAGAATTAGGAACCGGAACTGGTTTAGCTTTATGCTGGCTTGCCGAAGGAATGGATAAAAACGCCCAAATCACAACTGTAGATAATAGCGAAGAGTTTTTGGCAATTGCTCAAAAATATTTTGGCTCAGACAGTAGAATCAATATTGTTTGTGAAGATGGAAGCAAGTGGGTAGAAGCGAACAAAGCACAAAAGTTTGATTTAATATTTGCAGATACATGGGCTGGTAAATACACCGAATTAGATGAAGTGCTGGCTATGGTAAAAAAAGGTGGTTTTTATATAATTGATGATATGCAGGAACAAGCCAACTGGCCAGAAGGACATGCAGAAAAAGCGGCTAAGCTCCTTGCATATTTGGAAACCAGACAAGATTTCAGCATCACCAAAATGAATTGGTCTACCGGAATTGTATTAGCCACCAAATTGTAAATTAGAATAATTGAAGAAGAAAGGCTAATTCGATTAATTTATATTTAATTTCCCATCATTAAAGACTCAAATAAACTTTTATGCGCATTAGAAAAGCTACTGAAAACGATTATGATGCTGTATGGGAAATATTTAAGCAGGTAATTAGTACTGGCGATACTTATGTTTTCGATCCTGAAACGCCCAAATCAGACTTAGCAAAACATTGGTTTGCCAGCTACATGCACACTTTTGTAGTTGAAGATAATGGCAAAATTCTCGGAACTTATATTATAAAACCCAATCAAATAGATTTGGGCTCTCATATTGCCAATTGCAGTTATATGGTGCATGCCAATGCGCAAGGTAAAGGAGTAGGAGGGGCTATGTGCAGGCACTCATTGGAGTTTGCCAAAGAGCAAGGTTTTAAAGCCATTCAGTTTAATATTGTGGTAAGTACAAATGAAGTAGCAGTAAAGCTCTGGCAGAAATATGGCTTCCAAATTATAGGAACACTTCCCAAAGGGTTTAAGCATTTGGAGCTAGGTTATGTAGATGCTTTTATCATGTACAAAGAGCTATAAAAAAAAGTGCTTCTGAAATCTTAGAAGCACTTTTGAATAAATATGTACAAGCAAATATTATTGATCTTTAAGACATTTAGCAGGGTTTAATGTGGCTGCTTTTATGGCTTGCGAACCAACAGTGAGCCAAGC
>PBYL01000155.1 GCA_002729595.1 Thalassovita sp.
GTTTACAAGCAGATCCTCCAGAATTGAATGGATATGTTCCAACTGCGCATAGATACGATTATGGCTCTCAGAATGCGGCTTTGTATGCTGGCGTAGAAGAGTGCATTAATTTTATGCAAGATATTGGGATGGATAAAGTGGAAGAAAGGGTGAGAGGCATGGCAACCTATCTGCAAAGCAATTTGCTTGAGATGAAGGATAAAGTAGAAATGCTTACTCCAACAGAAGATCAATCAAGAATTTCGATGATCGGTTTCAGACCGAAAAATATGGACTTTAAAGAGTTTAACAGCTTGGCAGCAAAGAATAATTTCAGAATTAGAATTGTACCCGAAAGTGGATTAAACTCAGTAAGAATCTCAACCCACATCTACAATAGCATCGACGAAATCGATCGCTTTTTAGTTATGGTAAAAGAGAGTTAAATTTATTGATACCTCATACAAAAGCACTTCTCAAAGAGGAGTGCTTTTGTATTAAAATTTATACTACTGAAAAAATCATTGATTCTAACTTACTCTAGATATTTATTAAGTTTTTTAACTTGAATGACCTTGGTCAAATTGCGTTAAGAATTTTTTGAATGATTGCGTAAAAAAATCCACTGTTTGAGTGAAACGAGCGGCAGCCGCTGCTGTTTCGGATTTTTTAGTAATCATGGTAAAAATTTAGCGAATTTGTCCACAGTCTTGATTTTTTCGTTCTTTTGAATCAAGTCAAAAGGACAAAGAAATAATTGTAATCACTTGGTAATCAAATATTTATAAAAATAATAACCACTCCAAAGATGACTTAAGTTTTTTATTTAAAAATTTTCTTCTTCCTCGGTAATACTTTCATTTCCCATTCCATTAAGGCTGAATTATAATCTTTAAATGAAGGACTTATGAATAATTTTGCAGTAATGGAAAGGCTATCTCAGAGAAATGCAGTCTTAAATATGCAGGCAAGTGAGTTTAAAACTTTAGGCTATGAAATGATAGATCAGATCGCTGCTTTTATGGAAGAACTGCCTAACAAAAAAGTGACTTCCGGAGAAAATCCAACTGAAATTAAAACCATACTTGGAGAGAGAAATTTACCAACTAGCGGACAAGCACCAAACGAAATTATAGGCGAAGCCACCAATTTACTTTTTAATCATTCATTGTTTAATGGGCATCCAAGATTTTGGGGTTATATCACATCTTCTGCGGCTCCTTTGGGTGCATTAGCCGATTTATTGGCAGCGAGTGTAAATGCGAATGTGGGTGCATTTACCTTGTCGCCCATGGCTACAGAAATTGAAAAGCAAACCATTCAATGGATAGCGGAATTAATCGGCTACCAAAAAAACTGTGGAGGTATATTCGTAAGTGGTGGAAATATGGCCAACTTCACTGGATTTTTAGCTGCAAGAAAACATAAAATCCCAACAGATATTCGCATAGAAGGAATTGCTATTGCAAAGAGTGAACAAGCAAAGCAATATACAATTTACTGTGCGAAGGGCACCCATACTTGGATAGAGAAAGCCGCTGAATTATTCGTTCATGGAACAAAGGCTATTAGGTGGATTAACACCAATAGCAAACAACAAATAGACACTATTGCACTAGAAAATCAGATTGAGAAAGATAAACAAAATGGGTACATTCCATTTATTGTAATTGGTAATGCAGGTTCAGTCTCAACTGGAATAATAGATGAACTAGATAAAATTTCAGCCATTTGCAAAGCACATAATTTATGGTTTCATGTGGATGGTGCTTATGGCATGCCGGCTGCTGCCTTGCCAGAAAACTTAAACTTGTTTAAAGGTTATAAAGAAGCAGATTCTATAGCACTAGACCCTCATAAATGGCTGTACAGTCCGATAGAAGCGGGTTGTGTATTAGTAAAAAACCCTCAACATTTAACAGAAACATTCAGTTTTAAACCCGAGTATTATAAGTTCGATGGTGAACAAATGGATGGAGATACACCTGTAAATTTCCATGAATATGGCATGCAGAATTCAAGAGGTTTTAGAGCCTTAAAAGTCTGGATGATGTTAAAACAAGCAGGCAAAGAAGGTTATATTGATATGATTAGAGAAGACATTAACCTAAGTAAAAAGCTGTTTGAGCTTGTCGATGTAACTTCCGATTTAGAAGCTTGCACCCAAAACCTCAGCATAGCTACTTTTAGATATGCTCCAGAAGAATTTTTAAATGATAATGAATACCTTAATAAATTGAATGAAAAACTATTGGAGCATTTGCAGCAAGATGGAGAAGTATTTTTGAGCAACGCGATTATAGATGGAAATTATTGTTTGAGAATGTGTATCGTAAACTTTAGAACCTCTTATACTGATCTAATCGCACTTATAAACATAGTTTTAAAAGAAGGCAAAAAGCTGCACACAATTATGCATCAGCAATCAGTAATAAATGCATAAAACTCAAAGATTAGCTAAAAGTAATAGCTAATCTTTGTTTCTATTTATTCATTGTTAAACTCAACTATGGTGTCTTTTATCTGATTAATTCTGCCAGACCAACTTTTGTAAGAGATAAACATCATTACAAAAAAGGTGGCTGCTATGCCAAACAAGATAAAGTATTTGTGATTATCAAATGAAACCGTAGTTGAGAAAAACAGAATCATTACAACACCAAAAAAGAAAGAAGTTACAAGAGAATATAGCAGTAGCTTTTGCAAGTCGCTAACCAATTTATTTATCGAATTAGAAATACTGGTTCCTTTAATCGGATTTTGTAAAGTGTAAAATCCCATCGCATCATTTGCAATGTAAAGTATTACACTAATCCCTAATAAAATATTTAACCATACTGGTTTTTGGTCTCCATCAAATGCATTGTAATACATTGTTAAAAACCCGATTAGTAAGACTGTTTCTGAGATCAATTTTAGCTTGATTCTTTTTAACTGAGGATGCTTCTTTACCTTGGTCATCAATTCCAATTCTTTTTGGCTTTTGGAGCTACCTCCAGACTGTTGCCAGCTTGATTTTAAATCGTCGAATTCCATTATTTTTTAATTTAAAAGTTGCTTTAATTTATTTTTTATTCGGTTGATTTTTACGGCTACATAGTTTTCACTAATCCCTGTAATCTCACCAATTTCTCTGTATGAGTAATCTTCGAGAAAGAGAGATATTAAGGCTCGTTCTGCTTCGCTTAACTTCCTCAAAGCATTATACATGCGTTCCTCATTTTCAGATAATTCACTTGCTGTAGCCGGATGGATATTTTCTGGAATTGTTTCGCTGTAATTGATTGCTACTTTCTTTTTTCTGTAAGTAACAATAGCTGTATTGAGTGCTATGCGATACATCCAAGTACTTACTTTTGCTTCTTCCCGATAGTTGGGAAAGGCTTTCCAAAGTTGAAATACAATTTCCTGAAACAAGTCTTCTTGGTCTTCTTTCGTATCTCGATAGATCCGGCTTACCTTGTGTATAATGTTCTGGTTTTGTTCTATAATTTTTAGAAAAGCACTTTCCATTAATTGTAATGTTTTAGTAGTTCGAGACGAAGGAGAATGCTTTTGCTTTTAAGATTGATAAAATTCATAAACAACGTTTGTGATTGATTTACCTACAAGTTGTTTTTACAGGGCAAAACATTACAAGGCTTTATAAATTTCTTATAAAACATTGATTTTCAGCTAGAAAAATAAAAAATTAAGATGGTATTTCTGATTTAATCAGATCGATTAGCTCTATGGTATTTAAAACGGTAGCATACTCACCATTAAGGTTAGCCAATGAAATATTGTGTACCAGTTCCGAAGGAAAAATTTGACCATCTAAACCAATTTTATCGAAGGTGGCAGTCGCATCAGAAACTAAAATAGATTGAAAACCTAGACTGCCCGACATTCTTGTGGTGGCTTCTACAGAGTTGTTGGTTACAAAACCTACAATCACGATAATATCAGCATCAAATGCAATTAAATTTTCTTGCAAGCTCGTATTGATAAAAGCATTTGTAGTTCTTTTTTGGATGACCACTTCACCAGTTTCAGGCTTACAATTGTCTTTAAAATCGTGTCCGATTTGTCCCGCTTTTAGTGGAGAATTGGGGTCAGTAGAGGAATGTTGTATGTGAATTATGGGCAAGTTGCTATCTCTAAATATTTTTAGCAATGTATTGATTTTTAACTCAGCATTGGGGTTGTTTCTGTTGCCACCCCAATGTTGAGCTTCATCAATTCCTTTTTGAGCATCAATAATTAGTAAGAGATATCTGTTTGCCATTCTTTTTTGGTTTTAAATTGTGTTTATATCAAACCAAATTATTTAAGCTTAAATGAACAAGTTTACAGGCATTTAAATTTGCCTGTTTTGTCTACAAGATAGAGTTCGTCTAGAATCCATTTACCATTTTCAATACAGAATTCATATTCGTATACATGCGAGAGAAAATCGAAATTTCTGTTTTGAAACTTAGTGATAATTGAGGCAGTATTACCTACAATACTTTCTGTAACAATACTTTCCTGATCTGGACAATGGTTAGATTCACTACCATAAGCCAGTGGTTGGACTTCTTTAGATACGCTACAAAATTTGCGAATTAAATCGTGGTATGCAGAACTAATTTTTAAATTATTTTCTGATGTTTTCTCTTTACCGAGCTTATAAGCGAAATCGTTCCACTTTTTGTAATCTTCAATAAAGGCGATTGTTAATTCAGCAGGTGTCATGTCATGAGTGAGATTTAATTTTTTTCTTGAGTGCTTTTTTAATTGCTTTTTCTGCGAGAGGTTCCATAACCCTGTAGCCAGCCTCAATCGGATGCACACCATCGTTTGTAAACTCTGCTTTCAAACCTTTTTTATTATCTACCATTTTCTCATAGTAATCTAGGTAGATCATATCGTGTTCGTCTGCATAAGTTTTAATCATCTCATTTAGCTTGTAAATTTTTTCGGCAGGCTCCAAACCGGGTTTCCATGGATAATCGAATGCGGGCAATGTTGAACAAAGTATAACTTTAATGCCATTTGCTTGGGCAAGTTCAGCCATTGAAAATATATTATCTGTAATCATTTCTAGGGTAGAGGGGCCAGTGTTACCAGCTATGTCATTCGTTCCTGCTAAAATCAAAACAACTTCTGGTTTTAGATTGATAACATCGGCTCTAAATCTTACTAACATTTGAGGGGTGGTTTGTCCACTTATTCCTCTGTTGACATAGGGTTTGTTTGCAAAAAAATCTGGGCAGATTCTGCCCCATCCTTCGGTAATAGAGTTACCCATAAACACAATTCTTTTCTCATCTTCTTTTGGTAAACCTAAAGAGTCATTATCCTTTCTGTATCGACCAAGATTTGGCCAGTCTTGTGCTATTGAATAATCGGAAAAAAGCATGGTAAAAATTATAATTGCTACGCTGATGTTTATTCTCTCCATTAGTTAAGTTTAAAAAAGTATGTAATTAATTAATTTGTATGGTTGATAGATTTAGATAAAATCCACTAGATAATTTAATTTTTTAATATTAAAAAGTTGAATATAGAATGTTAATGAATTCAAACATTAGCCACTTTTAGAGTATTTTTCATTACTAAGAAAAATAATTTATTGCTGATTTAAATAAAAAAAGATAAATATTTAATCAGTTGATTATCAATATATTATTTAGCAATTTAAATTATTAATATTTTGTAAAGAAGCTGTACTTTTCTATCATGGAAGTGGAATGTAAGAGTTATCGTCTACCACTTTTGGGAAGCTTTTTTCTTTCCATCTGATTTTAGCTTCTTCTAACTTTTCTTTACTTGTTGCTACAAAATTCCAAAAAATAAATCTTTCTTCTTCGAAAGGTTTTCCACCAAAAATTAATAGATGTGTGTTTGCAGCTACTTTTATTGCACACTGGTTTTCTAGTTTCGAAACCAGCATGTTTCCTTTTTCTACATAGTTGTCGCAAGCTTGTATGTTGCCTTCAACAATACAGATACCTATTTCTCCTTCTAAATTTCCGGCAACATCCAACTCATATTCTTCATCTGTTTTTATCTCCAACATAAACTGTTCTGAGTAAGCAGGTACGGGAGATTCTTTGCCGTAGCCTTTGCCAGCTACTAAGGTAAAGTTTGCGCCTTTATCTTTCCAACTGGGTAAACCTTTGGCATCTACATGAAAAAATTCGGGTTCCATTTCTTCTTTAGCTTTTGGTAGAGCAATCCAGATTTGGAAACCATGTAAAGTTGAGGTTTTACCTCTTAAATGTGCAGGGGTTCTTTCGGTATGTGTAACGCCATGGCCGGCTGTCATTAAGTTAACAGAACCGGGGCCAATTATTTGATCAGTGCCCATACTATCTCGATGGTGTACTTCACCTTCAAGCAAGTAGGTAAGCGTAGATAGTCCAATATGTGGATGTTGACCAATATCTAAATATTTTCCTTCACTCACTTCGCTTGGGCCCATATGGTCTATAAAGATAAAAGGACCCACCATTCTTTTTTTTCTGAAAGGGATAAGTCTTCCTACCAGAAAATCGCCAATATCACGACTTCTTTCTTCAATTATCAGCTCAGTATTTGACATGCGAATTGATCAACGTTTGTTATTATTCCTTTAAAGATAATCAATCAAATTACTGATACCTCAATTTTTTTTCTGATTCTTCTCATTTACTTTTTGAACTATATAATAATTCTCTATGATTATATTTATAAAACAATAGTTAGCATACTATCTATTTGTGAATCAATTAAAATTTTACGAAATTTATCAAACCTTAACCTTAAATAAAGACATATATGCCTCTGTATCATAAACTTGGTAAGATACCGAAGAAACGACATACTACCTTTAAAAAACCAGATGGAACTTATTACTACGAACAACTATTTGGTACTGAGGGTTTTACAGGAATGTCTTCTTTGTTGTATCATATTCATCGCCCAACGATGATTAGCAATATACTCAATCCTTTAAATGCGACTCCCAAAATAGCATTAGAAAGGAATATGACCCCAAGAAAGCTAATCAGTTTTGAAGTACCTCCCAAAAATGACTTTTTAAAAAGTAGAACTGTTTTGATGTTGAATAACGATGTGCACATCGGCGTAGCTGCACCTTGCCATTCTATGACGGACTACTTCTATAAAAATGCAGAAGCTGATGAATTGCTTTTTATACATAGAGGTAGCGGTACTTTAAAAACTTTGTTTGGTAGTATTCCATTTGAGTATGGAGATTACTTGTTAATTCCTAGAGGAGTAATTTACCAATTGGAGTTCGATGGAAAAGACAATCGCATCTTTTTCTTAGAATCTTTTAGTCCAATTTATACTCCCAAAAGATATAGAAATGAGTTTGGGCAAATGCTGGAACATGCGCCATTTTGTGAGCGAGATTTTAAGCTACCTGAAGCCCAAGAACCCATTGATGAAAAGGGAGAGTTTTTGATAAAAATTAAAAAGCAGGGTTTGTTACATCAAATGGTTTATGCCAGTCATCCATTCGATGTGGTAGGTTGGGATGGTTACAATTATCCTTACGGATTCTCCATTTTCAATTTTGAACCGATTACTGGTAGGGTGCATCAACCGCCGCCAGTACACCAGACTTTTCAAGCGCACAATTTTGTAGTTTGCTCTTTTTGTCCGCGTTTGTACGACTACCATCCCGAAGCGATTCCGGCACCTTATAACCATAGTAACATAGATTCTGACGAAGTGCTGTATTATGTAGATGGAGATTTTATGAGCCGAAACGACATTAGTAAAGGTCATATTTCACTGCATCCGGGAGGTATACCTCATGGCCCACATCCGGGAGCAATGGAGAGAAGTATTGGCAAAAAAAGCACAGAAGAATATGCCGTAATGGTTGATCCGTTTAGGCCATTAATGCTTACAGAAGCCGCCTTAAAAATCGATGATGGAACGTATTTCCAATCTTGGCTCGATCATTAATTTATTCATTAGAAAACCAATAAACATTAGCAATATGTCACTTGAATCAACAGCAACAATAGAGAAGATTTTTCCCGAAGCGAAAGATTTTCTGCCATTAAATGGCACCGACTATGTAGAGTTTTATGTGAGTAATGCTTTACAAGCTGCTCATTATTATAAAACTGCTTTTGGGTTTCAGTCGCTGGCTTATCGGGGTCTAGAAACAGGTGAGAAAGATTATGTTTCTTATGTTTTACAGCAAGATAAAATTAGGTTGGTGCTTACAAGTCCGCTCAAAAAA
>PBYL01000156.1 GCA_002729595.1 Thalassovita sp.
AGAAAAAATATCAGGACCATATACTTGGAAAGGTATTGAGAATGAAAGTGGCTTACAAATAGAAATTGCTTTAACCTCACCTGATAAATTTGCTTCTACACTATTCTTAAACTCGGCTGCACCTGAGCATTTAGCCGTGCCTGTTGGCAGTGGAGAACACACTTTAAGAACACTGGCAAATACTAAAGTTTTTAGCGATGAGATAGAGATTTACCAAGATGCAGAGATGCAATTGGTAGCGCCAGAAATGAGAGAAGGAGCTTTTGAAGTGGCTTTAGCTAAAAGTGGAACTTTGCCAAAAACAGTGGAGATGGAAAATCTGAAAGGCATTCTACATAACCACTCAACTTACAGTGATGGCAAACACACATTAGAAGAAATGGCAAACTATTGCAAAGAGTTAGGTTACGAATATTTAGGAATTACCGATCACTCAAAATCTGCATTTTATGCCAATGGTTTAGATGAATCGAGAATTACCCAACAGCATGAAGAGATTGATAAACTCAATGAAAAATTAGCTCCATTTAAAATATTTAAGGGTATAGAATCTGATATTTTAAATGATGGTAAGCTAGATTATGCTGATGATGTATTAGCCAGTTTTGACTTTATAGTGGCTTCTGTTCATTCTAACTTAAAAATGACTGAAGAAAAAGCTACTGAAAGATTGCTAACTGCGATTGCTAACCCTTACACTACCATGTTAGGGCATCCAACAGGTAGACTTTTACTTAAAAGAGAAGGTTACCCAATTGATCATAAAGCGGTAATAGATGCTTGTGCTGAGCATAATGTAATTATTGAAATTAATGCAAACCCTTGGAGGCTTGATTTAGATTGGCGTTGGGTGAGATATGCTTTAGATAAGGATGTAAAAATTAGTATTAATCCTGATGCGCACGAGAAAGATGGTTACCACGATATGCGCTATGGTTTGCTAGTGGGCAAAAAAGCAGGACTCACTACAGAAATGACATTTAATGCATTAAGTGCCAACGAAGTAGAAGAATATTTTAATAAAAGAAAGTCAGCTATTAGTTAATAGCTGACTTTTATTTCTAATTACACTTTATAAGGTTTTCTATAATCTTTTGTCAAAAGTTTGTTGGCGTCACTATCTCCTTCAAACTTTTCTTTTTCTGGATTCCATTTTAGAGGTCTGCCCAATTGGTAAGCTATATTCCCCAAATTACACACTGAAGCAGAACGATGTCCAGTTTCTACATCGCAAACTGGTTTCTCTCTTGATTTAATACAATCAATCCAGTTTTGATAATGGTTTTCACTTTTGTAAAGCTTTATCTTATCATCACCTACCACTTCATCTATAATTTTTTCTGGGTCAGTTGTTAAAAAACTTCTACTTACTTCAAGCTTGCCTTCGGTACCATTAAATTGAACTGCCCAACCTTTACCAAAATCTTCATGAGTCATTTCAATACCATTAGCATATTTCATCACCAAACCTCTCTTAGCATTTTTATCTGTTGGAGGAATAAACTCAGAAGGCCCAGAATTATCCATGCCTAAACCCCATTGAGCAATATCAAACATGTGAGCTCCCCAATCTGAAAAAATACCGCCACCAAACTCTCGGTAAGCTCTCCACATTGGCCAACTAGTATCTGTATAAGGTGGAGAAAGTACCGGATTGTAGCCTCTTAGTGGAGCAGCACCAAGCCAACGATCCCAATTTAAATTATCTGGAGTAGGCTCATCAGGCAAATCGCAAGGCACTGCTGGATCACCCACATTCACTTTTACTGTTTTAATTTCTCCGATGTATCCATTTCTCACCAATTCACATGCATGCCTAAAGTTTTCCCAAGAGCGCTGCATACTACCAGTTTGCACTACTTTTTGATATTTCTCCGCTGCATTCACCATTTTTCTACCTTCTTTAATCGTATGTGCCAATGGCTTTTCGCAATACACATCTTTACCGGCTTTCATGGCATCGATAGAGGCTTTTGCATGCCAATGGTCAGGCATACAAACAATAATAGCATCAATATCTTTTCGCTCAAGCAACTCTTCGTACATGGCATAAGTATCGCATCCTTGATAGTTATCTTTTCCTGTTGAAACTGTGTAGAAACTATTTACCTTTTCTTTAAATAATTCAAGCTTCTTGCTATCTACATCAGATGCAGCCAACATTTGTACATCAGCTAATTCTAAAAATCTAGAACTTAATCCGCCACTTTGCTTACCAGTACCAATAAAGCCTAATGTAATTTTATCGCTAGGAGCCACATAACCTGTACCACCTAATACAAAGCGAGGTACAATGCTAAAAGCAGGAATAACAATAGCTGATTTTTTAATAAAGTCGCGACGACTTGAGGCAGGTGATTTTAGTTTTTTTTTCATCTTCATTTACATATTTACTTGCAGTAGTTAAAGCTTAATTTTCGATGATTTACTCATCAAGTTAGCTTTATCTAAATTTAGGTAAAATGTTATTTTAAAACTAAAAACATGATTTAAAACAGGTTTTTAAACCCTCAAAGCTCATAGATTAAATGCTCAAATTTTTGAACATTTGCGAAGACTTACTAACACTAATACAAAAGCCATGTTAATATTTAATCTAAAACCTGACTTAAAAAAACTATTTTCCCTGAAACTAACAGCTATACCAAATCTACATAGCTGGTTAAAGAAGAGTTTCTATACACCACCTGTTCAACTAATAGCTAAAAAAGGCGATAAAACGATAGCTATTAATCAAGATATTTTCACAATTATTTCCGGGTAGTTAAAGTTATTTGTTCAAACTTAATTGCAACTTCCGTGTTTTATGCATTATCTGGCTAAAACATAAGATTTAGCCGATTTTCATCTTATTTACCTTACCAATAACGCTTACAAATAATTACTATAAATTTCTTAGAAAAGAGAGTCTGTTTTTCTTGTTAAGGAAAAAATATGTGTTTAGCTTGCATTAGTTTCTATTAGCACTTTTGATTTTAATACACACTAAAGCATTTCCCCAAATTTTTTTCTTACACAAGTTAAATTAAAGACAAACTTTCATCTTAACTGTTAACATTTAAGCAATGGAAAATTTCGAATCCTTTTCAGTACCTTATAAAATCAACCCAGAATACAAGAAAAAAACTGCCTACTTCTCTATGGAGTTTGCAATCGACCAAGCTTTAAAAATATATTCAGGAGGTTTGGGATTCTTAGCAGGCTCACATATGCGAAGTGCCTACGAGCTTAAGCAAAACTTAGTAGGTATCGGCATTTTATGGAAATATGGTTATTACGACCAAATTAGAAATCCAGATCAGTCTATGAATGTGTTGTTTCAGGAGAAAATCTATTCTTTTCTTCAAGAAACAGATATCAAATTTGATATCAACATTAATAACCACCCTGTATGGGTAAAAGCCTTGTATCTGGCACCAGAAACATTTGGAACGGCACCAATGTTTTTCCTTTCAACAGATATTCCAGAGAATGATTATCTGGCTCAAACAACCTCTCACAAACTTTACGATTCTGACAAAGCTGCCAGAATTGCACAAAATGTCCTTTTAGGAGTTGGTGGAGCAAAACTTATGGATATTATCGGGTTCGAACCTGAAGTTTACCATTTTAATGAAGCCCATGCCTTAGCTGCATCATTCTATCTTTATAATAAGCATAAAGATGTTAAGAAATTAAAGAAGCAAATCGCATTTACTACGCACACTCCTGAAGAAGCTGGTAATGAAAAAACCGACATCAGGTTGCTAGAAAAAATGAGCTTCTTTGCTGGTGTTCCTTTAAATACTGTAAGAGAAATTACAGAAACTTGGGACGATACTTTTAACCACACACTAGTTGCTTTAAGATTTGCAGGACTTTCTAATGGTGTTTCTAAAATACATGGTGCTGTAGCTAACAGAATGTGGCGTGGTTATGAAAACATCAGTAAGATTATCGCCATTACCAATGCACAAAACGGTAAGTATTGGGAAGATGCTGAGCTAGCTAGACAAATTAAAAAAGACAATTACGATAAGTATATAAAAAGGAAAAAAGAGCTTAAGCAACAACTGTTTGATGTAGTTGCTGACCAAACAGGGCAGCTTTTTGATCCGAACGTTTTAACCATTGTTTGGGGCAGAAGATTTGCTGCTTACAAACGTCCAGATTTAATTGCTACTTCTGAGAGAGCACTTGAACTAATTAGTGATACTAAAATGCCAATCCAGATGATTTGGGCAGGTAAGCCTTATCCAATGGATTATGGTGCAGTGAGTATTTTTAATAAATTAGTTCACTTATCTAAAAAGTATAAAAATGTGGCTGTATTAGTTGGCTATGAGTTAAAACTTTCAGCTTTATTGAAAAAAGGTTCTGATGTTTGGCTTAACAACCCAAGAGTTACCAGAGAAGCTTCTGGTACAAGTGGTATGAGTGCTGCAATGAACGGCTCTGTAAACTTCTCTACTTTTGATGGCTGGATACCAGAATTTGCTAAAAATGGCAAAAACTGCTTTGTAGTACCTGAAGTAGATATTAACTTACCAGTACACGAGCAAGACCATTTGGATTTGAATAATATTATGGAAACTTTCGAGAAGAAAGTATTACCTACTTATTATAACACTCCTGAAAAATGGTTCGAGATAGTTAAAAATGGCTATACAGATGTTATGAAACAATTCGAATCTGGCAGGATGGCAGATGAGTATTACAAGAAAATTTACAATAAGATCTAAATAAAAAGAGCAGCCAATTGGCTGCTCTTCTTTTTTATAATTAAAAGCTTTTTAAACTTCTTCTAAAGAGCTGTTTACAAAATCTATCAAGTACTTAAAGTTGGTAATGATATTCACGTTTTCAGCAGTTTGAACATCTTGCCCAACTACCTGATAGCCTGAAAGTAAAATTTCAGATTCTATGAAAGACTCAGATAAAGTATCTATATAAGCCTGCACATATTCTGGTTCTGGAACCGATGTGATGATTGTTAGCAAATAATCTGGCTTATGAATTTTGTAAGCTTCTGCCACATCTTCTATTGGCATACTTTGCCCCAAATAAATTACTTGATTACTTCTTGCTTTAATAAGATAAGCAGCAAACAATAAACTAATCTCGTGTAGCTCTCCATCTGGCAAAAACAACATATATTTCTTCCTATTTGGGTTTTGAAAATTGTTGTATTGACCGTCTATGGCTACAATTAGTTTTTGTCTAATAAGATTGGTTATAAAGTGCTCTTGTGCTGGATTAATAGAATCAATCTGCCATAGGAAACCTATTCTCGCCAAAAACGGAAAAACGATGTTAAGCATCGTGTTTTCGAAACCTAATTGCAGAATGTTTGTACCCATGATTTTCTCAAATTGCTCCTCGTTCAAGTCTATCATAGCTACTGTAAGACCACTTATCTGGTCTGAGTAGTTATTGTTTTTATTAATCGTTTGCAGCACTATATCATACAATTCCTCTTTAGTCATTTTGGCTATTTTCGAAATTTTATAGCCATTATTGTTAAGAAGAGAAATATTTAGCATCAATTTCAGATCATCAGAATCGTAATATCTGATATTGGTGTCAGTACGCTTTGGTTTAATAATACAATATCTTTGCTCCCAAATTCGAATTGTATGGGCTTTTATACCTGTTAAATGCTCCAGATCTTTAATTGAATAGGTGCTCAAGACAAAAATATTTTAATGAAAAATGTTGATGGATCGTACTACTTCGTGTAAAGTAATCTGTTTAGTACAAAGGCAAGTTTTATAACTTGTTTTTTCTAATTAACATTTATGCGCTAGAATTGTTTGAAACCTAGCAGAAATATCAATAAATGTTAAAATAATGTAAAAAAACAGTATTTACCTAAGATTAAATGTTAATGCTGGTTTATTAACATTTTTTCCTTTCTAATCTAAAACCACACTTAATCAATAACTATTTAGCTAATTATTATAAAGGCTTACTGAAAATGGAATTAAGAAAAGTACAATTATTATTTATTCCATTTTGATAAGGTAGGTTCTATTTAATACTCACACAACTCTGGAGCATCTTTTACATAGTAGGATTTATAATTTTTCGCTTTCTCATCCATGCAACCACATAGATTGAGCAGTTTAATATTTTTAAAATCTATCGGATGGCTTTCTGCTTGTAGTGATATGTATCCTTCTGTAATTACTTTTCCACCTTTAGCAACCCAATCTGCCTCGTCGCGAGTAACTCCAAAAGAACCCCAATCTTCTCCCACAGTTTCTCCATCTGCATCTATAAAACCTTTGGTTATTTGAGGTTTATCAAAGCTTAGAACAGTATCTCCTTCTATAATAAAGCTCATCGATTCTCCACCTAAAACAATCGCTTCTACATGCACCCATTGGTCACCATTATAAGTTTCTGAAGTTGAATTGATGCAATGGTTATAATTTACTGTATCTCCCATTACTACCGCTGTACCTGGCGTACAAACATTGCCTGTATTTCGCTCACCTTCGTTTAAACCACCTAGCAACTGCAACTCAATAGAAACAGGAAAATCCTGATCTAGTTCGTTACTCGCTGCTGATTGCGAATGCAACATAACACCACTGTTTCTCACATTCCATGTAGCACCACCTTTTAGCTGGTCTCCTACAAAACGATAGTCAAAAACTAGCTTATAGTAAGAAAATGGATCTTTGTAATACATGTGGCCAAAAGCATCTTCAAACTCATCGTAATTGTCGTATTTGATGCGAATCATGCTGTCTTCCACCACAAAAGTTTCTTTGTAATTATCATTCAGTTCGAAACCAGATATTTTTATATCCCAACCACTTAGGTCTTTGCCATTAAAAAGTGTAATCCAATCTTCGGTTTCAGCATCTTTAGCAGATTCTATTTCGGCAGGCTTATCTTTAGTTTGACAGGCTGTAAATACAATCAGAAAACAAAAATTAATTAAGGTTGAAATTGAAAAGAGGCGATGAGATAAGAAGTGTTTTGCAGTCTGATTCATTATGTTTTACAATCGGTTTATATGTTAATTAAGCGTATTTTTTATTGATATCTTCATAGAGTTTCTCAGGTACTTTCGATTTAAAATTGCTTTGAGTAACCACTGGTTTTTCCCAATCGAGGAAACCTCTCTTCCAAGCATATACCAAACCCACAACTAAGATTAATATGAAAAGAACCATCTCACCTAAAGCAAACCACATCCAAGAACCTTCTGTCTGCTCTATAAGCGATGCATCGGCAAAGATGAGTGCCCAAGGAAACATAAAAACAATTTCAACATCAAACAGAATAAAAATGAGGGCAATTACATAAAACCTCACATTAAAGTTTGTCCATGCATTACCTATTGGTTCCTCACCACATTCGTAGGAAGTCTCCTTCTCTTCGTTAGGTCTGTGTGGACGAATTAAGTATGCTGCTAACATCGTTACGCAAAAAAATGCGAGGCTGCCAACTATAAAAATCAGTATATATCCGAAATCAGAAATCATTTCTTTTTCTTGTTAGAAATATAGACACCTGCTAAGATTGTTAAAATACACAGATAATGCAAAGGCATAAGTACTTCATTATCTATTACACCCCAAATAATTGCCACAATCGGGATAATATAAGTAACCGAAGTAGCAAAAACAGCACTGGTAGTTTGTATCATTTTA
>PBYL01000157.1 GCA_002729595.1 Thalassovita sp.
TATTCACAAGCCAGAAGTGCTTTTTCTGGATGAACCTACAACAGGTGTCGATCCGGTTTCGAGAAAGGAATTTTGGGCAATGCTTAAAAAGCTAAAGGATGAGGGAATCACCATATTTGTTTCCACTCCTTATATGGATGAAGCAGCACTTTGCGATAGAGTCGCATTAATTCAAGAAGGGAAAATTTTGAGTATAGATAGTCCAGAAAACATCACTAAAACTTTTCCTACAAAGCTTTTTGCTATTGGCAGTGCAAATAAATACAAGCTTTTAAAAACAATGGAAGCTTATGAATATACACGATCGGTTCAGCCATTTGGCGAATACTTGCACTATACAGATGTAAGAGAAGATATTTCGACAGCAGAGTTGCAAATATTTTTGGAGAACCAAATGGAAGGCAAGTCGGAAGTATTCAGCATTGAACCCAATATCGAAGACTGTTTTATGGAACTGATGAATCAACAGGAACATGAATAATTCAGAAAACAGACCAGCAGTAAAAGTAAATAAACTCACTCGCCAATTCGGTGATTTTTATGCAGTAAAAGAAATCACTTTTGAGGTAAATAAAGGAGAGATTTTCGGATTTCTTGGTGCCAATGGAGCAGGCAAAAGCACTGCTATGCGCATGCTTACAGGCTTGCTTGCTCCCAGTAGCGGCGAAGCCACTGTAGCAGGTTACGATGTGTACAAAGAAGCCGAAAAGATCAAAAAGAACATTGGTTATATGAGCCAGCGCTTTTCACTTTACGAAGATTTAACAGTGCTTGAAAACATCAAATTCTACGGTGGAATTTATGGTCTTAGCAATCAGCAGATTAAGCAAAAGTCTGAAGAATTGGTTGAAAAACTCAATCTGCATGAGGTGAGCAAATCACTTTTAAGCGGACTTCCATTAGGCTGGAAGCAGAAGTTGGCATTTTCTGTTGCCTTGCTCCACGACCCTGAAATCATCTTCTTAGACGAGCCTACTGGTGGTGTAGACCCTGTAACCCGCAGGCAATTTTGGAAACTAATCTACGAAGCTTCTGATAGTGGAATCACTGTTTTTGTAACCACTCACTATATGGACGAAGCAGAATATTGCAACCGCATTTCTATGATGGTGGCAGGTGAAATTGCCGCATTAGGCAGCCCTAATGAATTAAAGAAACAATATGGCGTAGACAGCATGGATGAAGTTTTTGTGAAAATTGCACGTCCATCCAACTAACAAAACCATGAAAAAACTCAAAGGATTTATAGTTAAGGAGTTCTTCCACATATTTAGAGATTATCGCACAATTCTAATCTTGTTTGGAATGCCCATTATGCAGATTATGCTTTTTGGATTTGCCATTACCAATGAGATTAAGAATGCAAAAATTGCGGTGCTCGATCATTCAAAGGATGAGTTGAGTAGGAAATTGGTTGAGCAGATCTCAGCATCAGAGTATTTTACGCTGTATGCAAACCTTCAGAATGTAGAAGAGATGAAAACAGCATTTGAAGAAGCCAAAATCAAACAAGCGATCATCATAGAAAAAGGTTTTGCTGAAAATCTTTATAAAACGAATCAGGCAAATATTCAAATTATTTCTGATGCTACAGAGCCGAACACCGCGAATACATTATCCAATTACACACAAGTTGTCATTCGTAACTTCCAGCAAGATTTAAACAAACAACAACAGTCTGGTGTAATGCAAATCGAAGCAGAAGTACAAATGCGCTACAACGAAAAGTTAAAAGGCGTTTTTCTCTTCGTACCGGGTTTAATCACCATAATTCTGATGCTAGTTTCAGCCATGATGACTTCCATTTCCATTACCAAAGAAAAAGAAATGGGAACTATGGAAATATTACTGGTATCGCCATTAAAACCTTTTCAATTAATTCTGGCTAAAGTCATTCCCTATTTGCTGCTTTCATTCTTAAATGCTTGCATCATCTTGATTCTGGGAAACTATGTTTTTGGTGTGCCTGTAAAAGGAAACTTGATTCTCTTACTCGCTGAATCTATGTTGTTTATTATCACAGCTTTATCTCTGGGAATATTTATTTCAACAAGAACAGATTCTCAACAAGTGGCTTTAATGGTTTCACTTATGGGATTGATGTTACCAACAATTATGCTTTCAGGTTTTATTTTCCCGATTGAAAATATGCCTCTCCCACTGCAAGTAATTTCGAATATCATTCCTGCTAAGTGGTTCATCATCATTGTAAAAAGCATTATGCTCAAGGGAAGCAGCTTTATCTATGTATGGAAAGAAACACTCATTCTACTTGGCTTTACTACGCTATTTATTGGGCTTAGTGTAAAAAACTTTAAGATCAGACTAGCTTAAATCATGAGAAAAATAAGATTTATACTTGAAAAAGAATTTAGGCAGATTTTCAGAAATAGAGGAATGTTGCCTATCATTTTCGTGATGCCAATTGTGCAGTTGCTGATTCTTGCTAATGCTGCTACATTCGATATAAAAAATATCAAAATTATTATTTTAGATCAGGATCATTCTACCTTTTCTAAAAGACTCGTGAGTAATGTGAATGCCTCGCCATATTTTGCTTTGCAAGAGCCGTCTGACAATACAGAACAAGCTGAGGCAGCGCTTAAAGAAGAAAAGTCTGATATGTATGTGGTAATTCCACCGGACTTTGAGAAAGATTTAATCAAAGAACAAAATGCTGATGTTCAAATGATTATCAATGCGATTGATGGTTCAAAAGCTGGACTTGCCAGTGCTTATTTTGCCAACTTGCTAGCTAACTTTAATGTAGAGATGGCATCTTCATATGGCTTAAAAAGTAATGCCATGCTTACGAGTAATAGCAACTCTAAAAGTATTGCAGTCACTAATTCTAACTGGTACAATCAGTTTCTCAATTATAAATTTTACATGGTGCCAGGAATATTGGTACTACTGGTTACTATGATTGGCGCATTTCTTTCATCTATGAATATTGTGAGGGAAAAAGAAATTGGCACGATTGAGCAGTTAAATGTTACCCCAATAAAGAATTATGAATTTATTATTGGCAAGTTACTGCCTTTCTGGCTAATAGGTTTATTTGAATTAGGCTTAGGATTAACACTCGCAAAAATCTTCTACAGCATCCCAATAGAAGGTTCTCTAGTCATCATTTTTGGCTTTGCTGGCATTTATTTGCTAGCGGTTTTAGGCATGGGTTTGCTCATTTCTACCATTACAGAAACTCAGCAGCAATCTATGTTTATTTCATGGTTCTTTCTAGTGATTTTCATCTTGCTTAGCGGTTTGTTTACAGCAATAGAAAACATGCCTGAGTGGGCACAAAGAATCACTTTATTCAACCCTGTAAGATACTTTATCGAAGTTACACGAATGGTGATGCTAAAAGGTGCTGGTTTTTCTGCTGTGAAATCTCAGTTTGTCGTAATGCTTACTTTTGCATTTTGCCTAAATTTATTAGCTATTCTGCGATACAGAAAAACAGCTAGTTAGAGATTTGAGAAACTAAAAGTAATTTTAAGATATGTAGCCTAGTGTTTATAGTTGAAAAATTAAATGCTAGGTTTTACCTGATCAATAAAATCCTTTTCTAAGACTTCTATATTCGTGGCTAACTGAGCTGCAAAATAACTGTTCTTGTGTTTGTCTTTTGCTAGAATCTCTACATAATCAAAAGTTTCAGCAGACTGATACACATCAATTACTTCGATATTGTCTGGCAGATCGATTGTAAAAAGATCATTTCCTCTTGCATCAATTCCTTTAATCTCATTCTTCTCGCATAGTATTACAGATTCACCATCGTGTGCGAAGAATGTTTTTAAAGGTTTATAACCTTCTACATTTCTCTCAAAACGGATAACGTTTCCTTCAATATCCCATAAGGTGTAATCGCCACCTAGTCCCAAGCTTACGATAAAACTGGCTGTTTTAGAGAAATCTGCATAAATTCCAGAAGAAGATGGGCCATTTAATTTGTTATAGAGCTTACCATTACTTTCCCAAACTATAATCTCCTGATCATCACCGGCACTTAAAAAATGTTCACCATCTCTGCTGTAAGTAACAAAATTTATAGCAGACCTGTGTTTCTTAGTTTTGTAGATAATATCTCCATTCATGTCTACCTTTATCAGGTAGTGGTCTGTACCTGCACTTACTAACTCTTTGCCATCAGGAGCAAAAGCCAAAGATTTTATTTTACCTTCATGGGCTTTTACCGTTTTAATTTTATTTCCTTTTAAGTCGAAAAGGTAAATAATTCCTTCACAATCACCTGCAGCGATTTTACCCGCTTTTTCAGATGCTACAATACAGCTCCATTTGTTGGCATTTTCAATTGTCCATTCTTTTCTTCTGCCTTTGATATTATAGAGCGAGATTCTTTCTCTATTGCTTACTATAAAGTGATTATCGTTGTATCTGGCAATTCTTTTAGCTCCTTCTTCTAGCTTTACGACTTTCTGAAAAAATGGTGGATGAACTGGTAATTTATAGAGTAAAGTCTGTCCAGATGCGGTAGTACCAGTAAATAAAACCTGATTCTTATCTACTGTATTTAAAAGCCTGTAACTTATAATATTTTCAACTTGGTAGCTTCCAAGCAAATCACCTTCATAACTCCATTGCTTAATTCCATTGTTTCTCGATAAGGTGTAAAAGCAAGCAAGTTGATAATTGTAAAATAACTGAGTCGCATTTAGATCATTCATTTTCAGCTTTTCCCAGTCATTATTTTTAGTTTTCTTATAGAAAATACCATCTTTAGCTAGCAAAAAAAAACTAGAGTTTACTAAACATGCATCGTTTGCTGCAAAAGGTAAATCGGCAGTTTCGAGAGGTCTATCGAAGGCTTTGTGGTACTTAAAATGCTTAGATTCTGTGAAAATGTGTAACTCTGCTCCTCTTTGTCCGGTTATGAGGCGAATGATTTTATTAGCCGATTTTAATTCACTAATAGTATTTAACAACTCATCTGTTACAATCACTTTGTAATCTGAAACCTTAAAAGCAATTTTCTTTTCTTTTTCTAAAAACACAAAATCCCGGCAAACCAACTGTTCACCAGGATTAGATTCCTTTAGTAGTTTACCATCGGTTTCCCAAATGCATAACTTTTCTCTGGATCCACTGGTAAAAATAGTTTTTTCATTAAAGCCGAAAGATGCTTTAAATATCTGATGATCTTTTACTTCGAAGCGGTGCAATAGATTTCCATCACCATCGAACATATCAAAATAGTTGAGACCATAGGCTAGTAAAACCTTGGAGCCATCACTATTAAATTCAAAATTGGTGATTGTTTTATATGTACTCCCAATCTGGTTTAAAAACCGACTGGTACCATAATATAAATTGAGAAAATCTTTATTAGGCGTTTCTGCATTGCTCTTCAGCTTTTGCCACTTATTATAAAAGTCTTCTCCTGATGACACATCAGAAAGATTGGTTTCTTTAAAGATTAGTTTATGTTCTTTTTTGTTTAAGGCTGTACTCTGCCCATTTAAAACAAAAAGAAAAAATAAGATTCCTAAGAAAACTAAAATGATTGATAAGATAATTGCTCCCAACTTCAAGTTTTTGCTTAAACTATGAGCAGCAATACTTTTATCTATAAAAAGCTTCTGTAAAGGAGAAATCGCAGGCTTTAAATTTTCAGCTTCTGCTTTTACCATCCACTCTCCTGCTTCTATCGCTTCTGGACCTTTTAATAAATCTTTATAAATTTTCTTATGTTTAATCCATACCAAAGATTTTATTAAATACTTGGTATGTTTCTCAACATAGTCTTGATCTCTTAAAAGCTTTTCTTCGATTTGCTTCGCAAAATCTTGATGAAACATCCAGTCTGTTGGAATTTTAACCACATTTTCTGCGTCTAACTGCGGTGGCACAGGCTGGTTTTTCATTTCTGGGCTTACCAAAGTAATAATTCTCTTGTTCATGCTCATAGCATAAGAGACTATTCTTTGGCATTCACTCGTAGCTGTACTTTGTGAAGAGTATATAAAGATAAAGTTCTTACTTCTCCTTATATCATGATCGTTAAAAGTCTTATTCTGAGTTTTAGGAGAAATATAATTTCCAGAAATTATTTCATATCCTCCTTCTCTTAAGAACTGAATTACATTACTAGATACACCAGGATTATTTACTCCACAATGCAAATAGGCATCTGCTAGTGGTAAATGATGCTCTCTAGAAACTGAAAGAAACTCTTGCTTTAACTCGAAGTTTTTAAGTTCTTTTTTCCCTTCTACTGCTTGCTCTAGCCATTCTATATATTCAAAAAGCTCACTTTTTTCTAATAATAGGCTTGTGTCTTCTTTATTCTCAGCCCAATGCATTGCACGGCTTAAAAGACTTTTTGAAATTTCTGAGAAGTTCTTTAAAAAAGATACTTTTTTGCAAACCCAATTTACAGTGAGTTCATCATTAAAAATTGTAGCATCTATATTAAAAAGATTCTTTGCAGTAATATCAAACTTACTATCATCTAGTCTAATAATTATCAGATCAACATCTTCTTTTCTTTCATTAATAAACCGCTGTATCGTGTCTGATTCATTAAACTTATAAGTAAGAATTATAACCTTAGAAGTGCTATTATCACCAACTGGTAAAACTGCACCATTAGAAACAATTTCTGACTCTGTTACTTTCAGTAATTCTGCATCAATTCCAATACTTCTTAAACCTCTAAAAATTTTTTCGAGGCGCGGATAGTCTACAGAATCATTATAAAATATGTTTACCGGGCTACTGGCGAGTGATACCGACATCTTAAAAATAATTTGAACAAAAAATTTACCTTAAAACGCAGTCCATTCCTTTTTAGTAAGCAGATATAAATATTTAAATAGAATCTTTAATTCCTCATATGTAAAATGGTATAAATGATACTCAATTTGTGGGCTATTTTCCTTAAAATCAACATTAGACTAGCCTTTCCTCACTTAATAAGTCCACTTGTAAAATAGCAGATTTTCAATTACGACACTTATCGTATATTGTAATCATTCTCTTACTTTATCAGTGTCAATTATGCTAAAAAACCTTTTCAAAATTGCGATAAGAAACATCATTAAAGAAAAATCCTACAGTGTAATAAATGTGCTTGGGTTAGCCATCGGAATGACCTCCGCTATTTTTCTCACCTTATATGTAATGGATGAGTTAAGCTTTGATAGATTTCACGAAAACGCGGATAAAATTTATAGGGTAAACTCAAACATTACTGAACCAAACAAATCTTTTAATTGGAACAGTACGCAAGTTCCCACTGGACCTACTATTACAGAAGAATATCCGGTAGTTGAAAATTACGCAAGGTTTTTCCCAAGAAACCGAACACTGTTTAAGTATGAAGATCAAAATATTTATGAAGAAGAAGTTTATGCAGCAGACTCTACTGTATTTGATGTATTCACCTTTCCTTTTATAGAAGGTCAGCCTGAAAATGCACTAAATAAAAGTAATGCCCTCATAATTACCCAAAAGCTCGCAACCAAACTCTTTGGAGAACAACCTGCTTTAGGCAAACTAATCGGAAGCGAAAACAACCAAACCTATGAGGTTACAGGTGTAATTGAAGATATCCCATTGAACTCTCACTTACAATTTGAAGCATTAATTGCTGTAGATCAGAGAGAAGCCAGCAATGATAACTGGGGAGGTTTCTATGTATTAACCTATTTAGTATTACCTGAAAATTATAATGTAGCAGAATTAAACAGCCAATTAGGTAACATGTACACCAAATACATGAAGAACATTTTTGGTGAAATGGGCATAACAATCCAATACGAACTTCAAAAAATCACCGATATACATCTCCATTCTAATATTGAAGGCGAAGGTGGAGGAGATATTAGCTACATATACATTTTTAGCATTGTAGCAGCTTTTATGGTTTTAATTGCCTGCATCAACTACATGAATCTCTCTACAGCAAGGTCTGTACACAGAGCAAAAGAGGTAGGTATAAGAAAAGTAATGGGTTCTGTGAAATCTCAGCTAATTCTACAGTTTTTATCAGAATCTGTAATTCTTTCATTTATCGCATTGCTCATATCTATCCTATTTATATTTATTGCTTTGCCTTACTTTAATGAGGTTTCAGGAAAAGAAATTGAGTTCCCAATGGTGTTTAGCGGATTTTTCCCATTTGCAATACTAGCAGTAACACTTTTAGCAGGACTTCTTGGTGGCAGTTATCCAGCTTTGGTAATGTCATCTTTTAAACCAGTAAGTGTGTTAAAAGGTAAAGTAGTAAGTGGAAAGAGTAATGTCGCTTTTAGAAAAATATTGGTTATTCTGCAATTTTCCATCTCTTTGGTAATGGTCGTTTGTACTAAGATTGTTTACGACCAGCTCGACTACTTACAGAACAAAGATTTAGGTTACAACAGAGAACAGGTAATGGTATTTAATATGCCACAAGCCCCGCTTAATCAAAAATATGAGATACTTAAACATGATTTAAAAGCCAATGCTAATATACTTGATATTGCAAGTGCAGGTAGTACCGCAGGAAATATTGGTAGCCGAATAATTCTAGAACTGGAAACTAACGAAGGGATGGACGAATTGGCAATAAAGCCTTTTAGTATTGATCATGATTTTTTGAAAACCATGAAAATAGAAATCGTAGAAGGTAGAAGTTTTTCTGAAGACATTAAAGCTGATACAACCAACGGATTTATTGTTAATGAAACATTGGTTAAATTACTTAATTGGGATAACCCAATAGGTAAAAGAATGGTTGTAGGTGGCAGCGACGAAGAACCAGTTTATGCAGAAGTAATTGGTGTTGTTAAAGATTTTCATCCTGTTTCTCTCTATGAGAAAATTGAACCTATGGTGTTATTTTACAGGCTAAATAATCGGGTTGTGCATGTAAAAGTAAATGCCGATAATATAAGTGGTACAATCAGTAGTATTGAAAATAAGTGGAAAGAAATATTCCCTACCATTCCTTTTGAATATGATTTTCTAGATCAAGATTTTCTATCAGCTTATCAGGCTGATGTAAATCGAGGTAAAATATTTACCACTTTTGCTATTCTCACCATCTTTATCGCTTGTCTTGGCTTATTAGGTCTAGCATCTTATACTGCAGAAAATAGAACCAAAGAAATTGGCATTAGAAAAGTAATCGGAGCTACTATAGTAAATATAGTATTGATGATTTCTAAGGATTTTGTAATTCTTATTGTCATTTCAATGGTGATTGCCTTCCCGCTCGCCTATTACTTTATGGATAATTGGTTAGAGATTTTTGCCTATAAAACTGATATTAAATGGGTAAGCTTTGTAATCGCAGCCGTACTTACTTTAGGAATTACCCTTACCACTGTGAGCTACCATACCATAAGAGCAGCCACAAGAAACCCGATTAAATCTTTAAGAGCAGAATAAATCATTCTTTCTTATTACTTCAAAAGAGCTTCCTATAAAAGGAAGCTCTTTTGTTTTTGATATAAAGGATAATACCATCCAACACTATATTTTTTACATTTATGGAAAATATATTATCATCGCCTCTTATTTTATTTACATTTATAGAAAATATAGCAATCAATTATGAAAGGAACTTATCTGGGAGAATTTGAAGAAATAGTTTTACTCACTGTAGGAGTTTTGTACGACGAAGCTTACGGCCTTTCAATAAAAAAGGAAGTTGAAAATCGAACAAACAGAAGTGTAAACTTAAGTGCAATACATGCCGCACTCTATCGACTAGAAGAAAAAGGTTTTCTTAATTCTAGATTGGGAGAAGCCACTGGTAAAAGAGGTGGTAAAAGAAAAAAATACTTTACTGTGACCAAACTAGGTGTAAGTGCTCTTGAAGAAGCAAAAAGTATAAGAGATTCACTTTGGACATCTATACCTAAAATAGCCTTACAAGGAGGAAAATAATATTCAAATAGCTCTGTAACCACAAATAAAGCTACTGATATCCACTATCCACATTTTATCAAGTATTAATTAGCCTTTATATGAAAGAAGATAAAGAAGTATCTCCACCATTATTTGCTCAAAAATTTCTCAGTTGGTTCTGCTCTGAAGAATTTCTTGAAGTGGTTGAAGGTGATCTTTATGAAGAGTTTTTAGACAATGTAGATGAAAAAGGTTTGCTAAAAGCTCAGCTCATTTACATCAAAACTGTATTGCTCTCTTTTAGGCTTTATCAGATTAAAAAACCTCAAAATAAAACATTTATATCATTAGCTATGCTACTAAACTATTTTAAAATTGCTTACAGAAGCCTACTGAAACACAAATCTTATTCTTTTATAAACATTATTGGTTTGTCTTTTGGCATCAGTTGTTTTCTCATTATAGGCTTGTATATCAAAGATGAATTGATGTTCGATAAATTTCATTCTGAGCATAAAAACATTTATCGAATCACTGAAAAACAGGTTGATGATAAAGGCGAAAAATATATGGCTTCTGTCGCCTTCCAGCCTGCAAAACAAGCTCAGGAACAATTCTCAGATGTGAAAGAAGCCGTAACTTTTTTCAGCTATGGCAGAGTTCTTATTACCAATCCGGAAAATAACTTTAGCACCTATGTAGATTATAATTTTACTACAGCGAATATTTTTAAAGTATTCGATTTTAAAGTTTTAAAAGGTGATAAAAATACCTTCTTAAAAGACCCTCAGGCTGTAATTCTGGATGAAAGTACTGCAATCCAATTATTTGGTTCTACTGATATAATTGGCAAAAGCTTAAGTTCTGGTAGAGATGAAAATGCCTTTATCGTAACTGGTGTAATTGAAGATTTCCCGAATAATTCTCATTTACAGCTAAACATTCTATTTTCTCTTTCTTCTATTAGCGAGCAAAACTTCTTTAAAAATGTAGCCACCACCGACTGGATGAGCAATTACTTTACTAGTTATCTTTTACTTGAAAAAGGCAGTGATTATAAAAAGATAGAAGATCAATTAAACCAGCTTGCAGAAAAAAACAGAAAGGAAGCTACGCTAAAAAGATCGTACATTCTGCAAAGTCTAGATGATATTCACTTTGGTTCTGCGCAATATGAGAATGATGCTAACTTCAATAAAAATGATATTAATTACATCTACATTATGGCTGTTGCAGCCTTGCTCATTCTACTAATTGCCTGTTTTAACTATATGAATCTAGCCACAGCAAGGTCTGTTGCAAGAAGTAAAGAAATTGGTATAAGAAAAGTTGCCGGAGCTTTTAGATCAAGCATTATAATGCAGTTTCTTGCAGAATCTATTATACTCACTACTTTTTGTGTAATAATTTCACTGGCTGTGGTATCGCTGGTTTTACCTTCTTTCAATCAGTTTACACATAAAACCTTAAGTATAAATCCTATTGAAAACAATTGGTTATTTCCAGCATTAATCGCTTTATGCATAATAGTAGGTATTATTTCTGGTTTATATCCCGCTTTATTTCTCTCTAAATTTCAGGCTGCGACTGTGCTCAAATCGGCTGGGGCAAAAATTAATTCGAGTATGACATTGAGAAGAGTGCTGGTTACTTTTCAATTTGTGGTGTCTATTGCTCTTTCTATGGCTACTCTAGTCACATTTGTACAAATGCAATACATTAAAGATAAAGACTTGGGATTCGATAAAGATTTAATGTTAGTTGCAGACATTAATAGTGGCTTGGTAAGAACAAACTTTCAAACCCTAAAAAATGAATATGGCAAAGTCCCCGAAGTACAAAAAGTTTCTGTAAGCTCTAGAGTTCCGGGAGAATGGAAACTTATACCAAAAGCATTAATTACAAAGCAAGGCGAACCTGAAGAATTGGGAAAAGAAATGTATTTTCTGGGTGTAGACGAAGATTTTATCTCAACTTTTGATATTAAACTCATTAATGGAGAAAATTTTAAAGGAGTTCCAAGTGATTCAAGTTATGTGATTTTAAATGAAACTGCGGCTCAACTATTGGGAATTTCACAAGCAGAAAATCAACAAGTGGTTTTGCATCATGGTAATTACAATGGCATTATTGAAGATTTAGAAAGTAAACTAAATGTGAATGTAAGAGGTATAGTTAAAGATTTTCACTACAAATCGCTACACGAAGAAATTGCTCCTCTAATTATCGCTTACAGAAACAATCCTATTCATGCGATTGATTATTTTACAATGAAAATCGATGGGAAAAACATTCCTGCAACTCTAGACAAACTAGAAGAAACTTTACACAGTGTAGATCCAGAACATATTTTCGAATATCATTTCTTAGACGATCAATTAGCACTATTCTATGAAAATGATGAAAGAAGAGGTTTGATTTTTACCATTTCAGCAACTGTTGCTATTTCTATAGCATGTTTAGGTATGATCGCTCTAGTCTCTTTTTCAACTAGACAAAAACAAAAAGAAATTGGAATTAGAAAGGTGCATGGAGCAAGTACACTTTCGATCACTTACCTTTTAAGCAAAGAGTTCTTTATCTTGATCGTGACAGCATTATTAATTGCAACTCCTATTGCTTGGTATAGTATGGAACATTGGCTAAATATCTTTGCCTATCACATTAGCCTCTCACCTATTTATATTCTAGTAACAGGCATTTTTATGCTATTACTCACCATTTTCTCGGTTGGTTTTCAAGCAATATATGCTGCAAGTAAAAACCCTGTAGAAACGCTAAGAAATGAGTAGTTAATTATTAGTAAAGCCTAAATACAAAAAATGCCCATGCTACAATTGTAGCATGGGCATTCATTATTTATTTGTTATAACAGCTAAATATTAAGCTTGCTCTTTAGAAGCAGTAATATCAAAAGTTACATTAAATTCGTCTTTGATTGTTTTGTCACCCCATTGCTCTAAACCAGAGTGGAACATCATATCCCATTTTGTACGGTCTAAAACTGCAGAACCTACAGCTTTAATAGTGCTACCTTCTGTAGTAACAGTTGCAGGGAAAGAGATTTCATTAGTAATGTTTTTGATAGTTAAGTTACCAGTGATAGTGTGAGTAGCACCACCTTCGCCACCTTCTGTAACAGAAGTAATTTCGAAAGTAGAAACTGGACTTAATTCAACATTAAAGAAATCACCAGATTTTAAGTGACCTTCTAATTTACCAGCAGTTTCAGGATCATCTTTTAAATCAAGAGCTGTAATAGTATTCAAATCAATTGAAAAACTACCAGTAGTTATTGCTCCATTTTCTACCATAAGTGTACCTTCTGATAGATCGATAGAACCATCATGACTACCAGTCATTTTTGTAGCTTCCCATTTTACCATGCTGCTAGCAGTATCGATAGAGTAAGTTCCATCGCTAAGAGAAGAAGCAGTTGTAGTTTCTTCAGCTGCAGGCTCTTCATTTACTGCAGTTTCATTTTTTGCACCGCTACATGAAATAATGAAAGCACTGATTGCCAATACTAAAATGTTTTTACTTGACTTTAACATAGTTTTACTGTTTGGATTAATTTTTCCTTTAAACAACTAAAATGTAAGATTGTTAATGAATAATAATAATTATGTGCAAAATTATACTAATTATTATTGAAACAGCAAATTAAATGTTATAACATTTAATTTTTTTTCACAATTCATATCAAATAATTCAATTTTCATCATCGAAATATAAGCTTTCAGTACTTGTGGCTATGCTAAAGGCATATTTTAAGACTGTTTTACATATTATCAGATTTTGAAATATTTCCTGCTCCAGAAATTTTTGAATCAACTTTTTCTGGATTTCCTCTATAATTTACGTTTCCTGCCCCCGATACTCTAGCATATAAATTATTTTTCACATTCACATCGCAATCACCTGCTCCGCTAATCTTTATATCTGCATCCAGAGTTTTTAGATCAAAAGCTTTAATTTTTCCTGCACCAGTAACTTCACAAGTTAATTCTGCAGCAGTTCCTTTTAAAAATACCTCAGATGCACCAGATAGATCCATACTTATAGAGTTTGCATCAAGGTTTAAATCCAAATTACAAGCACCTGATCCATCTATTTCTAAATCTTTAAATTCGAATAGCTCATCATTTTTTATGCTGCATGCACCAGAAATATCAATAAGTGCAATTTGAGGAGCAGTAACATATACTTTTATTCTCTTTTTAGTAGATACACAGCTTTTAGTTTTAATCTCGATGGCTCTACCTGCATTTCTTACCTCAATCAAGTCCATTAAATTCTCATAGGTACTTACTTTACATTCGTACTTATCAGATTGATTTAATATAATTTCAAACTCACCGCTCACCTTCAAATCGGTAAACTCTCCGATTTCCATTTCTTTTGAAACTATATCGCCTGTACCTTCCTCACAGTCCATCATACTGCATGATGCAAGGAATAAAACTGATATTATGCTGAAGATTTTAAGATATTTTTCCATTTGATAGAATTTTTATTAAAAATCGTCTTTTTGACACCATAATTCAACCAAAGGTTACACTATTTTTTTGACAAATAGCCAAAGGATATACTAGTTAGCAAAAAAAACATTTTTTTTCACTTTCACCTTAAATTTTAGCCTACTTCTCTGCTTTTTCTGTATTTCTTGATTTTCTAAGTTAAAAATCAAACCATTTTCTTTTTTTTTCTGTAAACAGCGCTAAAAACAAGTTCTTTTTTTAACCATAACAATGCCCAATAACAGAATAATTTATTGAATTTTCGTAAAATATTTTTATAAAATTTCTTTTATTTCACAATTACTTCCCTTATTTTTGGTTAAGTAAATATGAAAAGTAATAATACCTTAACAACCTTAACCTTTTCATCTTAACCAATTAAACAACACGACTATGAACCAGGTGATAATTAATAATTGGGCGAAGCTGAAAATCATGCTTAAACACCAATTCACCCAATTAACCGACGACGATCTTTCGTCAAACAATGAACAACATCTATTAGCTAGACTTCAAGAAAAACTTGGAGTTACAGAGAACCAATTACAATCTATAATTTATAGACTACATGCGAAATCACTGTGAGTGAGTGATTGATTTAACACACATAAATAACAAAGGCTCAACTTAAAGTTGAGCCTTTACTTTTTATAAGCGTTTTACTTTCTATTATCCCTTAGAAAAGAGCGAAGCAACAAATGCCTCATTATTAAATAGCTGTAAATCTTCTACCTTTTCACCTACACCAATATATTTTACAGGTATTTTAAACTCATCAGAAATTCCTATTACTACTCCACCTTTTGCAGTTCCATCTAATTTAGTAATAGCTAATGAAGAAACTTCCGTAGCCTTAGTAAACTCTTTAGCTTGAATTACTGCATTTTGTCCAGTACTACCATCTAAAACCAACATAACTTCATGAGGAGCTTCTGGTATTACTTTCTGAATTACCCTTCTAATTTTACCTAACTCATTCATCAAGTTTACCTTAGTATGCAATCTACCAGCTGTATCAATTATGATAACATCAGCATTCAACTCCACACCCCTTTTTACAGATTCGAAAGCAACAGATGCAGGATCTGTATTCATACCCAATGAAATCACTGGCACTCCTACTCTTTCACCCCAAAGCTTTAATTGATCTACCGCTGCAGCTCTAAAGGTATCAGCAGCACCAAGCACTACATTTTTACCTCTTTGCGCAAATTGTGATGCAATTTTACCAATAGTAGTTGTTTTGCCAACACCATTTACACCCACAACCAAAATCACATATGGTTTTACGCTTTCTGGCAATTCAAAATCTTGAACCTGTGTAGATTTGTTTTCAGCTAAAAGGCTAGCAATTTCTTCGTACAGGATATTATTTAATTGGCTTGTATTTAGATATTTATCTTTTTTTACTCTCTCTTCTAATCTGTCAATAATTTTCAAAGTTGTAGAGACTCCCACATCAGCAGCAATTAGAATGTCTTCTAGTTCATCGAGCACATCTTCGTCTACAGTTGACTTACCAATAATCGCTTTACTAATCTTCCCAAAGATGTTGTCTTTTGTTTTTTCAAGACCTTTATCGAGAGATTCTTTTTCTTTTTTGCCGAAAAATTTTCCGAAAATGCTCATAAACCGTTTTTTGAAAATTACTACATTCAACTACACCTGTAAAATCGGGAATATCTAAACTTAACAAACAATGTTTAATTACTTGCTGATTTTGGCCCAGTTAGAATGAAAAAAATTATATTTCGAATAAGTAAAAAATGCCATATTGAGGCATATTAATTACTATTACAAAAATGCTAAATCTAAAATAAAAAAACCCTACTATATCAGCAGGGTTTCAGAATAAATTACCTTAAAGAAATTAGTTCTTTAAAATTTCTTTAGCTACTTCTTCCGTTACAATTTCTTGTTTAAAAGTGTAAGCACCAGTTTTAGGGTTTCTTACAGCTTTAACTACTTTAGCGAATTTTTGACCGCCTTCTTTTTTAAGCGTTGCTACTACTTTCTTTGCCATAATTACTTAATTTCTCTGTGAACAGTATATTTCTTTAAAATAGGATTATACTTTTTCAACTCCAATCTTTCAGTAGTATTTTTCCTATTCTTAGTAGTTATATATCTAGAAGTACCTTTTGTTCCTGATGCTTTGTGTTCTGTGCATTCAAGAATAACTTGTACTCTGTTACCTTTTTTAGCCATGATTAATAATATTTTATATGTTATAATAAACTAAATCAAACAAGTACATTCCCGTTTGCACGAGCTTTTTTCAAGACAGCAGTAATACCATTTTTATTAATGGTTCTTAATGCAGTAGAAGAAACTTTTAATGTTATCCAACGATCTTCTTCTGGAATATAAAATTTCTTAGTGTGCAAATTAGGGTAAAACTTTCTCTTAGTTTTGTTATTAGCATGGGAAACATTATTTCCTACTCTTGGTCTCTTCCCTGTTATATCACAAACTCTTGACATTTCTTTATATGGTTTTAATTTCTGAGGTGCAAATATCTTAAATTTTTCAAAATATAAAAAGCATATCCTTATTATGAAGGATAATTTTCAAGAAAAATTTAATTTTTTCCCTTATACGGTGAAAATTTTTCCTTCAATTGCCAAAAAAGTCTCTGGAAAAACACTTTGCGCTTCTTCCAAGAGCTGATTGAGCTCCTTGTACCTTATAGAAAAGTGCCCGATCACTAGCTTTTTTACATTGGCTTTACTTGCAATAGTTGCAGCTTGAGACGCTGTACTATGTCTCGTTTTAACTGCTCTTTCTATATCACTTTCTACAAACGTAGCTTCATGGTACAACATATCAACACCATTAATATGTTCCAAAATATTTTCAGAATATGCAGTATCTGAACAAAAAGCATAACTCAAGGGTGCAGTAGGTTCAGCAGTATAGTCTTCAACTAAATATTCTTTTTCTTCCCAATCTACATTTTTCCCTTCCTTAAGCTCTTTCATCAACTCAAAAGGAAAACCTTTGGGCAACTTTTCTGCTAATAGCTTATTTTTTTTCTTCTTTTCTCTAAATATAAATCCACAACAAGCTACCCTATGCTCTAATGGAACCGAAGTTACTGAAAAATATTCATTCTCCAGTACTTGAGTAGCATAAGCATCTTGAGTTTCAATAAAATTGATTGGAAAATTATAAGAAGCCTGCGAAGTACGATTAATAGCTATTAATACATCTCTCAACTCTGCTGGTGCTATAAGATATAATTCTTTAGTTCTACCTAAAAGACTCATAGACGATAGTAGCCCTGGCAAACCAAAAATGTGATCGCCATGCATGTGGCTAATAAAGATATAATCGATCTTAGCAGTCTTGGCTTTTAGATTTAACAATTGGTATTGGGTACCTTCACCACAATCTATTAAACAATACTGTTGATTGATCTCTAGCAACTGTGAGGTCATAAATCTGTTCCACGCAGGCGTTGCGGAACTTGCACCAAGTATTTGAACTGAAATTGACAAAACAATAAATAAAAAAACGGTAAAGAGCTTTGCAAGAAAACTCTTTACCGCACTATTAAAATAATATATTAATTAATTTCCTTCTTCTTCCTCTCCTAAATCTTTCTCAATTTCATTAAGGAAAATTGCATCTACAGCTTCTTCGTCTGTAGGCAAAATATGGAGAACATTATCTAACTTAGAAATTCTAATTAATTTCATCACATGCTCACTTACACCTGTAAGTATAAGTAACCCACCAATATCTTTAGA
>PBYL01000158.1 GCA_002729595.1 Thalassovita sp.
ATTAAAATTTTTCAATCAAAAATCTTTAAAATCAAATCTAATTTAGTTAATTGATTGAATTTAATTTTGAGTGCTAATCTTAGTTTAATACTAATATTTTCTATAGTTTACCAACTGATAATTTCTTTTTAACTAAGGTCGCTAATTATTATAGATGAAAACGATACTAATTACAGGTGCCAACAAAGGAATTGGCTTTGAAACCGCAAAACAGCTTGCAAAGCTAGATTTTCAGGTGATTATAACTGGAAGAAACGAAGGTAGATTATCAGCCGCACTTGCTGAATTGCAGCAGATTAATAAAAGTGCTCAAATGTTAGTGATGGATGTAAGCAAAACTGAAAGCATCGCTCAAGCCGTTGAGACTTTAACTGAAAAAGATATCCAACTTGATGTATTGATTAATAATGCTGGAATTATCGAAGATAAAGATCGCTCTATATTAAACAAAGATTTTTCAGTTTTCGAAAATACCATGAATACCAATGCGCATGGAGCATTAAAGGTAGCAGTCAGTTTTTTGCTGCTAATGAAGAAGCCATCTAAAATAATTAATATTTCTAGCAGTGGAGGTTCTATGAGTGAGCCTGTTGGAGGTTGGTCACCGGCATATTGTGTATCCAAATCGATGTTGAATGCCATTACCAGACATCTTTCCTTCGAACTTAAAAGTAGGAGCATTGCGGTAAATGCAGTTTGTCCAGGTTGGGTACAAACAGATATGGGCGGAGATTCAGCCATTAGACCCGTTGAAAAAGGAGCCGAAACACCCGTATGGCTAGCATCAGAAGCCTCACAAAAAATTACTGGTAAATTCTTTAGAGACAAGAAAGAAATTGATTGGTGATAAACTATTTTAATTAATTAATTAATGCTATTTTTTTGGTAGAAAGTAAGCGTATTTATTGAAATAAGTAAATCATGATGATTGAAAAAGTAAAAGTATGATAGCAGAATATAATATCAAAATGCTATTTTTTTTATTAGTTGTTAATATTAATGCCTCTGTTTTTGCACAAAACTCTTATTTTCTGAAAAAATACGACAATGTTGATGAGAATATAATTAGAAGTTACATCACTTATTATGAGAATTTTCTTAAAATAGAACAACAATACATAGAATTACAAAAAAGTAATTATTCAATAACAGAAAAAGATTCTATTTCTAATTCCATTCTATTCGAATCTAAAAAAATAATTAATAGCTTAGATTCATTGTTCAATCGCGATACTACAAATTGTAATTCATCTGGAATAGTCTTTAAAAATGTTGTTGGAGCTGCTCGAAAATTGAGAAATAGCGATAACATCTTGATTGATGTATATCAAAATCCCAAGTTAGAAAAATATCTTAATAAGAAATATTTTATCATCTCACCATGTTATAGGAATTTTTCGGAAGCATTAGAAGCTAAAAATAGATATAGAGAATTGGGTTTAAAGGATACTTGGTTAATGGCATTTAAGAATGGGGAATTAATAGACCTGAAAAAAGCCTTAAGTGAATTGTCAGAAGAGTAGTATTTATAATATTCTTTAAAAACATTATCAAAGGATTACTTCATTATTATGTTGAAAGTTTCAATAATTACACTTTTGCTATTTAATGCATATCATTCAATGGCTCAAGAATTAGATAATAAATATTTACTTTCTGTAATCTATATCGAGCGAAATGCTGAGTTAAACAAAGAGGTTAGAGACTTTTTTAAAAGAGATATTTCTAAGAAATCAAAGGTAATTCCTTATCATATTTCTGATGAGATCTTATTTATTGATATTTCACAATTTTAAGATCAGTTAGTCACTATTGATCAACTCCCTTTTGAATTAAATCTTTTAGAATCACATAGAACCTTTAAAAATCAATACTATTTTGAACCTACCAAGAATAAAACTTTAGGGAATTTGCTGCCAAACAATCCTGATAATTTGATACTTCATTTCTCTAAACCGATAGGCAACATATTAGCCGTTGAGATAGCCAATATCGAATTAAACTCACCTAAAGGAGTTTTCGGCATTGGTTTCAGTATGCTTTTTGTCTTTGATGAAAACGGCCTAATAGATAAAGTTTTTCGGAGAAGTACTGTTTATAATTGAGGGGTTAGTTGGGTGTTAGTAAAGGCTGTTTGTATTGTATTTATTATAAGATGCATCATCACCCCCATACCAACACCCATTCTTTACAATCTTTCAAGCGAATCTCTTCTTGGAGCTTAAAGCCAACCTTTTCGTAAAAATTTATCAATGATTGCTCATCAACTGTAAGAAATAGGCCTTGGTTGAGTTGTAAAGCTATTATCTCCATGAGCCATTTTAGGCCTATACCCATTCCTCGGTATTGATCTTGAATTAAGAAATAAGCTATGTATTTATAACCTTTGTCGAACCAAGTGTTGAGTTTGGATATAGCTAGAGCATTATAATGTTTGGTATCTGGGGCAGGGGTATTGAATAGTATGCCCCCGCCAATAATTTTTCCTTTAAGTTTTACTACATATATAGAAGACGACTTTTCATATTGAGACCACACGGGTACTATATCATTAGACCATTCATCTGGTAAAATATCGAAGAATAGATTCGAATTACTTTCAAGCTTGGTGAAAATGAAGGCTTCTAAAGTAGGTTCCATGTCCAAAGTCTGTCAAAATCTGATGCCCAACGATCTCCGATATCTGTTCGATAGTAACTATTATTCACCAGCACATTACTCACCCTATTATACATGAGCTTTTGAGCTTCTTTCATGGTTTGTCCTGTTCCTGTAACCACCATTACAATACCAGAATCACCAGTAATCAGCCACTCTCCATTAATCAGTTTAAGGTGCATTGGGTGCAGCCCTTGTTTCATCTCCTTTTTCAAAACAACCACTGCATCTTTCGAAAACATCTGAAATGTTTTTTTGTCTTCGTAAGGGAAAGGTGGCACTACCATGTAAACACCAATTTGAAAACCTTTTCTGGTAGCAATTTTAAAACTTTGTCCGCTAGCGATTTTGTAAAGCATATTGCCTATAGGTTCAGCAATACCTGCTCGCTGAATCTGAATCTGTGGAAAACCAAATCGAGAAGTAAATTCAAGCGGATAGATTCCACTTCCATTCACAATGCTATTAATATCGATGTGACCAGTGAAGTTTGCTTCTGCCAGTTTAGCCTCAAATTTCTTAAGTGTTGCTTCAAAAATGGGGTTTTCATCTGTCCAAAACATACTAGTGCCCATTTCACCAGTACTCACACCAAGCTCTTTTGGAAATAGTTTTTTATGCTCAAAAGTGATGTTGATGGGTTTGATAAATTCCTTTCCATTAAAAAAAGCAGCAACAGAAACTTCAACTCCTGTTACCTTTTTTTGGAGTAAAAAATGTCCCAGTTCATTTCCCCAAGTTTTTTGATATGCTTTTAAAACTCGAATAACATCGCCACCGTCTTCTTCCTGACCAACATAAAGCAGTTGTTTGTAATCCTGCATTTCTTGGCTCGGTTTAATTACATATTTAGATGGATTTTCTTGAACGAATTGAATAGCTTCATCGGTCGTGAAGAACTCACGGTAACCAAGAATTTTGATCTTCAAATTCTTCATCTCTTCTTGACCAAAATTTCGATCTAATTCAAGTCGGTCAGTGTATTCTGTACCTCCAATAACCAGTTTTCCTTGTTGCTTTAATTCGGTTGCAACTTTACTATAACCAACATAATCGAATATGATAATATCAGCCCAATCAACCTGATTTTCCCATTTACGAATTTTTGGTACAAAGCCATATCCAATTTCTCGTGCGGGAGGGTATTCTATAAACATTTTAACTTTGTTCCCTTCTTGTTGGACGGCATAAACCAAATCAAGAATTTCTCCCCACTTAGAAATAAATAGAAAATTCATATATGTTCCCCGCGAATAATGTTAAATGCAGATTTCGTAATTATGTTTGTTAAATATCTTTTGTGAACTCAACTTATCTTAAGCTCTCTTTTTGTAGCGATATGGAAAATTTCTATAGCTGTAGTAAGATTCCACCTCATCAATTGCCCTTAAAATGGCTTTGTTGATAGGATGAAACTCTTGGCTAAGCCTAAAATCAATCTGAACCAACTGCTGAAAATAATTGGAATAATTTGGGATTAATTCAATTTCCTCAGGCTGATCAAGCTTTGCCACTTCATCGGGAAAAGTACCCTTAATTAACTTACAAGTAGATAGCTTTTTTTGCCCCACCTTATTTCTAATAGAAGCATAGCTAAATAACCTACACACTAAAGCTCTGTACTGGTAATGCGTACATTTTCCTATTATGTAATTGTTATTAGGCTTTAAAGACAATGGATTAAACAAATGGCAAATTGCCAAATCTGTTTGTAGTACCTGTTCTTTAAATTGCGTAGTTTCTTTTCTAAGAAATAAATCGAAAGCAAGAGGCAAAAACTCTAAAACAGATGCCTCAATATTTGGTTTGGTACAACACTGGCCGCAAGATGTTAAACAATAAATTCCTGTGTTTTTTTGCAATTGAGTTACCTCATACTCAAGCTTCTCAAATACCTTTTGAACCTGCTTGACCTTAAGCACAATTGACATATATCTATAGAGCAACCATTGTTTTTGTGGATTAAATGTGGTGCAAAATAATCAAATAAGTATTATTATATCAAAATGATTTTACCAGAATTTTTGCTGAAATTTTAAATAAAATGAAGTATTTTATCACGAGTGAGAGGTTAGGTTTTTCTAAGTGGGAAAACGGATATTTTTTGTTAGCTAAGCGTTTATGGGGCGATATAGAAGTAACCAAATTGATTGATGCAAGAGGAGTTCTCGACGATTCTCAAATCAAAGAAAAATTGGAAATTGAAATCTCTAACGAACAAAAATTCGGAGTGCAATATTACCCTATCTTTTTATTAGAAGGCAATGACTTTGTTGGTTGTTGTGGACTTAGACCATATGATTTAGAAAGGGAGATTTATGAAATAGGATTTCATCTTATCCCTAAGTATTGGAGAAGAGGTTTAGCTTTTGAAGCTGCAAAAAGAATAATAACTTTCGCATTCGATGAAAAACAAGCTGATAAGATATTTGCTGGACATAACCCCAAAAACACAGCCTCTAAAAAGTTATTAACCAAACTACAGTTTAGTTATATTGGAGATGAATTTTTTAAGCCAACAGGTCTATATCATCCATCTTACATTTTAGAAAAAAATAAAGGAGACTAAAAAATTAATCTCCTTTAAAAAAAATTCTAAGAAGTCGTCTGAAGTTTTTGTTTGATTTCGAAAATGAAGTAATGGAAGAAAAGACAAGGCAATTTTGAAGTTCGTAGCAGTAGCTACGGGCTGAAAAATTAACGAAGTATTCACTTCCAAGACGAATTTGTAGTTCAAAAAAATAACTTTAAACAACTTCTCAATAATGTATTAAACAGGTACAGCAGTTAATGCTTCTTTTAATGCTTTTGCAGCAGCAGCAGGATCTTCAGCACCATAGATAGCAGCACCGGCTACAGCTACAACAGCACCAGAAAGTTTTACATCTGTAATGCTATTGATGTTTACACCACCTGCAATAGATACTGGTACACCAGCTCTTTCAGCTTCGTCAATTAATACTTGTATAGAGTAATTAGGGTCAGCTTGCTCATCTAGTCCAGCGTGTAACTCAACGAATTCTACACCCAAAGCAATTACTTCTTGCGCACGTTTTACACGATCTTTTACGCCAATAGTGTCTACTACTACTCCTTTATTCAATTTTTTAGCTACTTCAACAGCACCTTTAATGGTAGCATCACCAGTTGCGCCTAAAATAGTGATATAGTCTGCACCAGCAGTAAATGCCATTTCTGCTTCTAAAGCTCCAGCATCAGCAGTTTTAAAATCTGCAAATACTTTTTTGTCAGGAAATGCTTCTTTCATCGCAGTAATTACACTTAGTCCTTCACTTTTAATAAGTGGTGTACCTAATTCTATAATATCAATATAAGGAGCTACTTTAGTTGCTAATGCAATAGCATCTTCAGTTTTAAGTAAATCGATTGCTACTTGTAATTTGGTCATAATATTCAATTAGTTAAGTTAAAAGGTTAATATTTTTGAGGGAATAGATTACTCCATATTCGCATGTCGCTTCCATAATTCGCCAGCGGTACTGCCATCTTTTTTCCATAGGTATTGGATGAGTGCATCAAAAAGCAATAGGAAAGATTGCTCAAACAAACTGCCTGCGTATTGTGCAGAAACAGCTTCTTTCAATTCTTGCTTTCCTGCAGCCGGAATCGTAATTGTATGATTAGCCAATTCTGCTAAAGGAGATTTACTATTAGTAGTAAAGCAAATAATACTAGCTTCGTTTTTATGGGCAGTTTCTGCTGCTTTTACAATTGTACTGGTAGTTCCAGAACCTGAAGCCGCGATAAGCAAATCACCTTTGCCAATTGCGGGTGTAGTTGTTTCTCCTACTACATACACAGTATATCCCAAATGCATTAAGCGCATGGCAGCGGCTTTAATCATAAAACCTGTGCGACCAGCTCCAATTAGAAATATGTTTTTGGCATCATTCAGTGTAGGTACTATAGCAGAAATACGCTCAAATGATAGCGACTTAAAAAGCTGCTTATGTTCATCGAGAATCATTTCGATAGCTTGATGTATGGAGTTTGTATCTATTAGTGTTTCAGTATTATTCATTGCTAATCTTCAGTTGATGTTAATTTTACTTTGAGATTACAGGGCAAAATTAGTATGGATATTTGGGCTAGTTTGTACACTATTTGACAGATGTGTGGTATAATTTGCCCATAATTGCAAAAGGCTTGGTGTTATTGGCTAGCTTTGTGGTACAATTTGGAAATCGCTATATTTTCTATGTTTTGAATTGATGGAATTAAGCTATGCTAAGTGATAAAGTATTATACATTCGTAATCTAGATAATTGCCCACCTTCTTATTTAGAAGACCCGGGCAGGAGAGAGTTTTTTGAGATTGTGTGGCTACAAGACGAAAATGCTTTACATGTACCTCAACACTCATTTCAAACTTTAAGAGGAGACTGGATTTACTTAATTCCTCCTTATCGTGTGCATCAATTAAATAAAGCTGGTAAAAAAGGCTTGCTCATTTCTTTTAAGCGTGAGTTGCTCGAAGGAGATTTAAAAGAGTTTTTATTAGATGTTTTCAGGATGTTTAATATCCAAGGAGAATTTTCTTGCTTACAGGTTGATGAAGAAAATACAAAAAGGCTGGCCACTATTTTTCAATTATTGAATGAAGAATACCAAAAGCCGACATTACACCTGATTATGATTAAGGCGCTTTTAAAGGTATTTCTACTGCAATTAATACAATTAAAGGAGCAACATTTCACCATGCAAGACATAAATGAAAAGCGTGTTTACGAATTCATGCTTTTGTTGGAATCGAATTATTTAGAAGAACGAACTACCGAGTTTTATGCCGATAATCTTGGAATTAGTGCGAAACGTTTAAATCAGATTTTAAAGGAGAAATTAAATAAGACAGGTGTGCAGCTTATTCACGATCGATTGGTATTAGAAGCCAAAAGGCAAATTATACACAGTGAAAATACAATTAAGGAAATCTCTTTTAACCTAGGTTTTAAAGATCGTTCTTATTTTAGTCGATTTTTTAAACAACATTCTGGTCAAACACCTCAAGAATTTCAGTTTAGCGTAAATAAACACGTTCAGGAACATGCAAACACATTGATAAATTAAGCTGTTTAACAATGTGTAGTTGATGTGGAAATATTTTTTTTTGATTTAGTAATGTTAATAAAATCATTGAGATAGATTAAAATCAAATTATAATTTTAA
>PBYL01000159.1 GCA_002729595.1 Thalassovita sp.
AAGTACTTATTCCTGAAAAGTTTAGAGCTCAACATCCAGAATATCGAAAAAAATTCTTTCATAAACCTAAGCTGAGGCCAATGGGAATGAATCTGGAATTGTTTGGATTAAAAAAAAATGGAGAAGAATTTCCGGTTGAAGTTAGTTTGAGTCCGATTCAAGAAAAAAATACAATGCTGGTATCAGCTGCGATTAGAGACATTTCTGATAGAAAATATATGAAGCAGCTTGAGCAAAAAAACAGAGAATTAGAGCAGTTTGCCTATATCGCTTCACACGATTTACAAGAGCCTTTACATACTGTAAAAAGTATTGTTGAGCTTTTAAATACAGATTATCATAGCAAGTTAGATGAGCAAGCAAAACAGTTTTTAAGTTTTATAATTCAATCTACCACACGAATGGAAAACTTAATTTCTGGATTGCTTGAGTATTCACGTATTGGGAGCCAAAAGCAATTATCGCTTGTCGATTGTAATAAGATTGTGCAAGAGGTTATTGACGATTTGCAAACAAAAATAGCAGAAGGGAATGCCACAATTAATATAGATAACCTGCCTACGATTGATGCATATCAGCTTGAGTTAAGGCAGTTGTTTCAAAACCTGTTGAGTAATGCTGTCAAATTCCGTAGAAAGGAAATTGAGCCAATAATTAGTATTAGCTGTATGCAAAATAGTAATGAATATACCTTCCGCATTCAAGATAATGGAATAGGAATTTTGGCTAAATACTTTGATAAAATATTCATCATTTTCCAAAGATTACACTTTAGAGAAGAGTTCGAAGGGACTGGTATTGGTCTAGCCCAATGTAAAAAAATTGTAGAGTTACATGGAGGGAAAATCTGGGTAGAGTCAAATCCTGATCATGGCAGCAGCTTTTTCTTTACTATTATAACATAATACACAATTGAGTAATAGTAACTTTAAGAAATTATTATTTAATAGCATTCAATGAAAAAACTGGCAACCAAAAGGTTACCAGTTTAAATTTTACCATGCTAATTGTCAAGTAAAAAATTAGCAATATACCTAAGTTATGTTTATTAAAATCGAATATCAAAGTGATTATTTAATGTAAAATACTTTTAATTTTCAGCTGTAAATCCTTGTTCTTTAATAAGTTTTTCAGCTAGTTCAACATCTTCAATTACATATCTGGCTGCTATGTATTTTACTACTTTGCCATTTTCATCTAATACCGAAGAGATCACTGCATCAACATAATAAGCAGAACCATCTTTTTTCTTGTTTTTTAAAAAGCCTCTAAAAGTTTTACCAGATTGAATGGTTTTCCAAAACTCTTTAAAAAATGCTTTTGGTGAATCTGGGTGTCTTACTGTTTTGTGAGGCTTACCGATTAATTCTTCTCTTGTAAACTGAGATACTTCACAGAATTTATCATTCACATAGGTAATTGTTCCATAAATATCCGATTCAGATAAAATAGTAGATTCATTCAAAACAGCCATTCTAGCATCTAACTCATTATTAAGCATAGATGTCGTTTCCATTTGCTGTTGCAATTTTTCTTCTTGTCGTTTACTTTCTTGCAACAATTCATCTACCTGCTTTTTGGATTTTAATACTTCAGTAACATCCTTAGCAAAAACAGCACAAGCACTCACTCCTTGTTTATCGTCAAATATGGGAGTATATGTAGATAAATAATAAGAGTCTGTTACTTGAATATGCTCTGTAACTTGAAATGTTTCTCCTTGAAACACTCTGTCATACAGCGCTTTATGATTTTCCTTTTCTTCTTCAGATAATATTATAAATACATCTGAGCCAGCTTCTACATGTACACCAAGTGTTTCTAATGATTTAGCAAAAGTTTTGTTAAACTGTAATAGTTTGTAATCTCTATCTATTACAAAAATTGAATCTATAGATGCATTAATTAAATTTCTTATAAATGTTTCTTTAGCTTCTGTTGCATCAAGTGTTTTTTGCATCTCTTCTTGCGTAGAAGTAAGTTCCTCCATATTTTGCAGTAAAACCTCTTCTTGCTGCTTTAAAGCCATTGCTTGCTCTTGGGTTTCGGCTAATAGCTTTTCTACTCTTTCTTTAGATGCAATGGTTTCTGTTATATCTTTTCCAAAACAAGCTGCGCCTATTATTTCATTTTCTACATCTCTTAATGGGCTGTATACAATTACAAAATACTGGTCTTTATCTTTAAATTTGTAGTGCTCGGTTACTTCAAAAAACTCACCGCCCAAAGCTCTATCATAAAATGCTCTGTATTTCTGTTTATCCTCATTTGAGAATAATTCCAAAACATTAAACCCTTTTTCTATTTGAAAACCATATGCCTTATAATTTTCTTTAGTAGATGAATTACATATTAGAATTTTATAATTCTTATCAATTGCAAAAATTGTATCGTTGGTTGAGTTAACCAAATCTCTAATGAATACTTCATTGCCTTGAACTTCTTTCATTACACGCTGCATCTCTTCTTGCGTGGCAGAAAGCTCTTCCATGTTTTGTCTCAACTCTTCTTCTTGAGACCTTAATGACTCCGCTTGCTGTTGACTTTGCGCTAATAAATGCTGTGTTTTTGCTGTAATTCTAATATTAGAAATGATTGAAGCTATAGACTCCCCTAGTTTTTCTATAAAGTCAATTTGATATTGCTCTATTTGTTTAAAAGAGGCAAGCTCGATGATCCCCATCACCTCTTCGTTTGTTTTTAAAGGAACAATAACAAGAGATCTAGGGGTTGCTTCTCCTAATCCTGATTTTATGTTTACATAATTTTCAGGAACATCTTTAAGTATGAGCGATTCTTTCTCAAGGTAAATTTGCCCAATTAACCCTTCTCCAAACTTGATGTTTTTTTCAATATACTTTCTCCTGTCATAGGCATAACAGGCTTTGAGCTCAAGTATGCGATCTTCTTGATTTACAATGTAAATAGCACCTTGATTTACCTTTAGATATTTTACCAAATTACTGATTATATCATGGCAAGTATCTTCTAAATCTTGTTGGTTTTTTTGTAATAACTCACTAAAGAATGCCAAGCCTTCGCTGCTCCATGTGCGTTGAGACTCTGTTATATTTAGATTTTTGAGTTGATTTCTCATGCTGATTAACGAGCCTGGTAAGCTCTCAGAAGTAACATTATCTTCGTCAACTTCTGGATAGACAGTATCTAAATACCCCTCCTCTATTTTCTTTACAAACAATCTGGCAGACGTGATTTCTTTTTCCAACGCTCCAACTTGCTTTTCAGAAGCAGTTAATTCTTTTCTTGACACCAAATATTTTGAGAAAATTTGCATGGTTGTTATTTCAGTATATAGTAAGTTTAGTAATTAATTATTCTTTCTCATCAAATAGTAGTAGCACACAGCACTTTCTAAATTATTGTATGTACTTTTCACTAGTTTTTTCATTTAAAAAAATGATGTTCACTTTGTTAAATCAAAAAATCATTAGCCTTAACGCGCATCAGTAAAAAAAATATAGCTAGGGCAAACTTTCTTATCCTAAAAGAACATATAAATTCTATTATTTGAACATTAATTGTATTATTCTAATAATAATTGATATTAAACATTATAATTTTAATTGTGAAAAATACATTTAATATAGCTTTTGAGTGCTTATGGAGAGGCTGAAATTTCATTATTCTAAAAAATCACTATTATGTATGAAAGCAATCTAACCTTTCATTTTTTCTATAGATAGAAGTGCTTTATTAATCCTTATTGTAAGTAGAATTAATATTAATAACCTGTATTAAGTAAATTCGAAATGTCTAATTTTATCAATAATAACATAGAACCATATCATCAATTAATATTGAGCTTTAAAAGCTGACAAAACCCATTTACAAATATTTGAAAATCAAATGCTTATAGGTTTTGAAATTTGTATATTCGGTTATCATTCACCGATTAATACAATTATTATCTATGAATACTTATGTTTCTAAAAATTCCTCGAGCGATAAGAATATTGAACTACAAAAAGATCAATTAGAACAGCTTAGTCTGAAGCTTAAAAAACTAAAAGAAAAATTAGCTCAACATAAGAAGAGCATCTAACAAATTTTTGACTTTGTATGAGCTCTAAAGTTCTGCATCCCAAATTTAATTGTGAGTGCAGAACCAAAGAGTAGTCTATAATAACCAATAAATAACACTTATAGATTGTAGCCTGTTGAAGCTATTAGCTGCCAGTTACCATTAACTTTTTCTAGATAAATGAGCCTGCCAGATTTTAACGTAGGCCCATCTGGCGATTCCATAAACCAATAAGATTCTACACCCACAATTGCTTGGGTAAAACTCTCATTGAATCCAATTTTATTAAAATGGAAATACCATTTTCCTGCATTTGGGTACTTTTGTTCAAATAGCTCCCAACTATTATAAAGATTTTCTCTATCGAAGTAATAGTCTAACTCTTTATTTGAGATTATTTTAACACCTTTTCCTGAAACCGTAATTTGTTCATCTAACAGGTAGGTGTTGCCATTTTCAATTACATATTTGGCATACAATGTAGAATCCATTCCAGATAACTTTTCCAAATTAAAAAACACTTCAAAGTTTTCTTCTGGAGGTGTAAAAGGAGAAGTTTGTTGTCTTACAATAAACTGAGAAATATTAAAATCTTCTAAAATAACACTATAAACATCGTATTCATCATCCTGTAGTTGATCCGCTTGCTCTATCGAAAAATCAGGAATAGTTTCATTGTTATCTTCACATGCAAAATGGAAAAATGTAATGATCAAGAGTAAAATCAAATTATTTTTTTTCATAAAGAGATTTAAAATGTGCCAATAGTTTTTGTTTAGTTAACTCTCTGAAGTTTAGAGAATAGCGTCTACTACCCTTCAGATTTTTCGGCAAACATATTCAATAAAAATCACTCTAATTATAAAATTATTTAAGGTTAATCTATATTAACCTCTTTAAAATTGTGGATGAAATAAAACGCTTATCTAATTGCAATTAAATTCACATTTCATTTTCGAAAAGCTAAAATTAGAATTATCTATAAAATTGCAATTAGAGTAAAATGATTAATTATAACTCAATTAGTTTCTCAACAAATCAGTAGCACAGTTTTCAAATAACTAATCAGGTTTGTCTTGGATAAACTGTTCAATTAGATAAGCCAGTAATCCTTTGTTTTTTGTCATGTCAAGTGGAGCTAGTGTTTGCTCAATAGCAAGATGAACAGCTTCTTCTAATTCAGGTATTGGCTGCTTCCACTCTGGTAATTCAAAAATCATTGGATAGTTTTCATAAAATATTCTATAGTCTTTAAGAACTCTTTTTACAACGCCATTTTCGCTTAACAACGATAGTTTGAAGAACAACAAATAATAGTCATCTATATCTTCAGGCTCGCTTTCTTTTTTGAGGTAAAATTCAAATTTTAAATATCCTAAATAGAAATATCGATGTTTTATAAAATGGGTAATGGTATCATCATAGATGGTTACAACTTCATTTTTGAGGGTGTACTGAACCAATTGCTCTAAATTCCACCCCGATTGTTCTGCTTTTTGTATAGCATTTAAAGAATGATTGATAACTCCTTGATTTAAACTCATTAAAAAATAAATTATCAATTAGTATTAAGTTGCTAGAATTAATTTTTTAAGGTCTAACTATTTCCACATTTTTTTAGTGTAAAAGTGTTTTATATTAGCCTACAGGCTGAATTGCATAGCTTATATGAATTCATATTATACTGCAACGAACCTTAAATTTGTATTTTAAAAGGTCTATTTTATTTGCCTATTTCCTATTATATTTAGTATTTAAACTAAAATATTATTTAGCGCAAATTATCAAAGGAATGCTTATCCTAAAAAAGATTTTTATAGCCGCATTGTTCTATTTCATTTTCGTTAAAGCTTATTGCCAAACAGAAGTAGATTTACCTACTCCTATTTTTATTACGTCTGTTAAGTTGGATACCATTGAAAGCAAAATAAATTCGAATCTCATTCACGTTCAATGGCTTAATGATACAATTAATGTAGATATTCAAAATGAGCATCTAAAAATGGATACTACTGTTGTTCAAGCACTTCGCAATTCTTTTAAAGATAGCACAGTATTAACACGTCAAGAAGATATCGATGAATTTCTCCTTGCTAAAAGGACATATGCCCAAAATTGTTACTCATATGCACTGGAAAGATATTTTGGAGAAAATGAAACATTTAACCAAGATATTTTTAGTAAATCGTCGCATCTTGACCGTGAATCTAGTGAGAAAATTTTAAATAATTATTTCTATAAAGTTGCTGAAATTTCTACTAGTCCAAAGAAAAATCTGAGTCAACCAATCCCTAATGATGTGTTACTTGCTTTTATTAATAAATCTGGTTGGGCAATTCATTTTGTATACTATCGCAATGAGGTTTTTTATTCCAAAAATGGGTCCTTTAAACCCATAGAATTTCAATCTTTAAAAAAGTTTTTGAAGAAACACTTTTGGGATACTGAGAAAATAATCGCATACAAAATTGATGAAGATAAAGTGAAAAGTTTTTATGCGAATAGATAAGTGCTAATTCTGCAGATCTTCAATAGAAATACCATATTTTGCCCATAAGTCTTCACTGTTTGAAGCATACCAAGATTGTCTGAAATAATCTTCTTCCCAATCAATTTTAAAAGTTAGGGTTTCCGTGTTAAAGCCACCATTGAGTAACTGTTGAGATCGATCTGTCAGTTTCCTAAAAGCTTTCCCGATTTGTTCCCAATAGATTTCTTTAAGATTAACTGAAGCCTCTATTAAAGATAAATCGATACTATTTTTAATGATTGATGATTCTATCCCATAAAAATTCTGGTTACTTAGTTGAGATTTTAGTTTGTCATTAGTAATAGGCTTTTGAAACCACTTCTTAAACTCATTATTCCGAAGCATCACTTTTAAGTTTTGGAATCTCTCGAGCTCAGCTACCATCAATTTATCTACAAAAGCTCCTCTAAGTTTCATCATAAAACCATCAAAAACTATAGGGTCATTCAAATCTGATGAGTTGGTGAGAATTTCTTCTCGTTTAGCAAGTGCTTTTTCTCTATTCGAACTTGTAAGAAAATCTTCAGGACTAAAAAATGCTTCTCTTTTAGATTGTTTCTTTTCCAAAATAACATTGTATTGGTTAGATAATCGAGACAATCTCTTATGCCAAAATTCCAAAGTAATTGGTTTCTCGAAAAGTGTTGGATCGATGATTAAAGTTTCTGTATTTGATGTATCATTTACTTCTACAGCCGCTGCAACGTGATAATTCCACGCAGTAAATTCGGTGCCTGCTTCATTTAAGTAAACCAAAAAAGAATCTGAAGAAGATAGAGGACGAATCCAGATTTTATTCACCTTAAACCCCATTTGAAATGCCAATTCCGCTACAAGGTCTGCTTTAGCTTCACAACCTGTATTGTTTGCTTTCCAAAAAAGCTCGGGATGTTTTAGAACAACATCAAAGAATATTTCTGCATCTTTTTTTGTCATAAGAACATCATTAAAGTCCAGTATCTATCCTTTATTTTCTATTGAAAATAACAAAATATTAAATTCCTAAATACAAAAGTCAGTAATTTTTCAATCTAAACTGAGGAGTGTGCTATGTAAAAAGGGTACACAAAATATCCTTAATCTTGTGTACCCTGATTCACTAAAAATCTTAATTCTTATTTTGCTACCTCAATGCTAAATGTCTCAATGGCGTATTTACCAACTTTTAATTGAGGAGAAACTGCTGTAGGATTTTCCTCAATGATGTTGGTTTGTTTAAAATCTTTTAACTTGAAAAATGAAGATATATTTACTTGCTCATTGCTATCTTTTGTGTTGTACATTCTTACAATCATATCCTCAGTATCTTCGGCTTTTTTGATAGTAGTCACCATTACATCTTCCGCATCGATCGAAAAGAAACTAGCCGTTTCTGGTAAAGAAGCTCCAACAATATTATCTGGGTAAACCACAACTTGTATAGGCTCATTTTTTTGTTTGGCTATTTTTTGCCCTTCTATAGTATTAGCCTTATTTGAAGTAAATACATTTTGATAATAATGATTCCCTGCTTGTGAATACTCATTACCTTGCCAGTGGCATGATGTTCTACTTGCCAATAAGATATTCTGCAATACCGCTTTGTTTGATTCCAATGCTGTTGGATCAACCCAATCTGCGGCGGCTACTGAAGAACTCAAGGTAACAGAGATTTCATTATCAGTGGCTGAAATCCAATCGATAATGGCTCTCGGGTGTACATCTTTACACAAAGGCGTATAGCGTTCACCGGCAGTTTTAATTTCGTCTTTGCCAACTCTCACTCTACCAAAAGGCACTTCGTGTGCAATCTCTGGTTTATCCATATTTATTGGAAAAGCAGTTCTAAACTCTCTGAATAATTCACCTGTCCAGTTGCGTAAGCTATTTTTAAAATAGATGCGCTTTAGATTGTGGTAAATTGTAACTTCTTGTTGTGCGATGGCTCCTCTAATTTCTTGTTCAATGTGGTATGTAGTGTAAACAGGTCCATTTTCTATAATCTTCCATGTCGATTTAACTGCACTGGCTTTCTCAAAACCCTCTAAACTAGGTTGCTGAATATCACCAAACTCTCCTGCTCCATTCCCAACCGATTGCATAGTATACACATCGCCCACTTTAAAACTATCAGTAGTAAACAGATTCTTATTAAATTCCTTATCAAACACTTGGTTTATGCCTCCATTCTCAAAACTGATCTTATAAAATGGGTTTTCATAACTACTTGAATTGATGTTTGAATCAATTGCTTTTTCACCATTTTTGCCATTTGCCACATAATAAGTCGCATAACCAATAGAAGGAATAGCCTCTGCAATAAAGGTGATGTCCGCACTTTTAATGCTTCCATCTTCATAATAAACCACTTTACTGCTTTGAGTTGGAACTAACTTTTTGTCAGACTTCATCACATTTATATGATGCATATCGCCTTTAGCAAAATTCATGGAAACAGTTACTGGATCTGTTCTTGTCCACGAAAGGCTATTAAACAGCACTATGGGAATACCTAACTTTTCATTTTTCTTCACTCGATCTGCGATAAAATCGATACCTTGATTTAATAAATCTTGCCCCATCACTTTCGATTTTACCAAGTTCTCTTTAAAGAGATTATCAGTAATATCTCCATCGTGCCCTCCCCAACCATGATCTGGATATATTTTAGCTTGCCAAGCTTCATCTAGTGTTTCGTAAGGATAAGGCATTTTTTGAGGATCAATCACATTGGCTATAGCAAGAAACTTTTCTGCAGCAGGTAATAACTTAGAAGCTTCTCTACTTGCAGAAATTGCTTCGTGATGACTTGGACCGTGAATATAAACCCAAACATTTGGGCGCTCACCTGTAATTGTATCAACATTTGTCGCATTTTCTACCGCCAAAGGTAGGAACTCATCCACCGTCATCAATTCCATATTCGGGAGCGTTATCTTTTGTTCTTTGCCTGCTTCGTCTTTCAAATGATCAAAATTGTTCCACGAAGAGATAAACTCAGAGTAATCTATTGCAGGTAACATGTCTTGGCTAGATAGTAAAGGCGTATGAATGTTTGTTCCTTCAAAGCTGCTTTCCCAAAACTTTACTTGCTCAGCTCCATATTTCAACTTGTTGTTTAAATCTCTAGAAAGGTATAGCAAGTCGTTGCCATAATGTCCGGGAGAATAAGTAAACACAGAGCTGCCATCTGGGCTTTGCCAATGGAACATTCCTTTCGCATGTCTACTAATTACCATATAATCTACTCCTGCCTTTTTCAAGATTTGCGGAGTTTGTAAAGATTTACCCGGCACGTCTACATTCCAATAAACTTTTGAGTCGTATCCGCCAAAATTCTTCTTCACCCATTTTTTTCCTAAGTATAATTGGCGCACTTGATCTTCAGCATCATACATATCTTCGTAAGGGCAGTTATAAGTAGCACCAACAGATAGGAGTTTCTTGTCGAGTAAAGTAGTTAATCTTTCTTTAGACTCTGGATGTCTGGATAGATATTCCCTCAACATTAAGCCATCTTCAATATCAAATCCATAATCGTCTCTTACAAATGCATCTTTAATCACAGGAGCTAGCAAGAGAGTATCTCTAAGTACAATACAAACTTCTGGACGATCTACCCAAGCAATATCTTGATGGCTCGAATTCATGATAGAAACCAATCCATTCTCATAGCGCTTGTCGAAGAAATCATTGAAAATTTCGAAGTATTCTGGTTTGTACAATTTTGCTATGGAAGCAAACCAGCCATTATTATTATTTGTGTTATGATGAAACAGATATTTACCTTCAATATCAGTTTCTGTTAAAATTCCTTGGCCATTTTCAAAACTCAAGCTGATTTCTTGATCACCATAAAAAATGCTAAAGTTATTTTTCGGAGCTGCCATGTTAAACGAAGCTTTGGCTAACTCTCCTTGTAAAACAAACTCTTTTACTTTGCTCTTCTTTTTATCGCTTTTGATGTACACTTTTCTTCCTGCGAAATGAGCAGGCGCGTCTACATATAATACCTCATCTCTTTCTTTGATCATAAAAGCGGCTTCGCTAGTAACCGATTTTTTTATTCGCTCAACCACATCTTTTGCCTTAAAAATCATTATCCAGCAATTCGAGTTTTTTGCATGCCCTACAAATTTCACTTTGGCACTTTTACCTTTTCCTAAATAGCTTGTAGGGACAGTTAAGCGAAATGCACCCAAACCATCACTATTTCCATCTCTTCTTACCAAAATGTATTCGGCATTTCCATTTCCGGGATTTTGAGTGATTGATAATGAACCATCTTCATTAGAATTGAAAGTTAAAATCGGTTTATCATTTACATAGATATCAAATGACTCATGTAGGTTTAAATCAATATCACTTAGCATAAAGAAAGTGACTTGGTCAGCAGTATAATCTGTTGGAACTACACCAGTAAGAAATTCAAAGCCCATCTTGCCAGTAGTGGCTCGAGCGATCATAGAAGTACCTACATCATCTCTTATCGACGGATAAGAAAAAAACTCAGAGCCAGAAAGCATTTCTTGAAATCCTTCAATGTCATTTTTACAAATCTCATAAAGATGACCATTTGTATTTAACTCTTGGATATGGCTTTGACTGTTACCTTCATGCAAGGGTGAAACAAGTGAAGTTTTGTATGAAAGTGCATTTACTCCATTAGTAAAAGTAAATGTTGCAAAAATCAAAAAGGTAATTGGAAAGTAGTTGTATAGTTTTTTATGTTTCATAGCTTGGACTTATATATTACTAAACCGCTTTAGTTTTTATTGAAAATTTTTATACTCCACAAGATTTTCTTACTAATAATTGTGTTTGCAGTATTTGTTGATTGATAGATTCTTTATTTTTCTTTTCGATTTCGTTGACTAAAATTTCAACTGCGAGATTGCCTATATCACTAACAGGTTGTTTGGTAGAGGTAATTGGCGGATCGACTAAATCAAATGCACCAAGTTCATCAAAACTGATAATGGCAATTTCATTGGGTACATTTATGCCTAAAGATTTTAATTCTCTGAGTCCGGAAGCTGCCAGATAGTGCGTAGTAAAAACGATTGCATCTACCCTATTCGAGTCGTTAGTTAATTCTCTTATGGCATCTTTTATCTCAGCTTCAAAATTGAATCTATCGACCTCTTTGATAAGGTTAGTGTTAATATCAATACCACTTTCGCGAAGTGCAGTTTCGTAGCCCAATCGCCTTTGTTGCATGGCATCTAGCTCACTTTTAATTGTAATGAGTGCAATGTTTTTCTTCCCATTTTTTAATAGATGTTCGGTCATATTTTTCACGCCGCCGAGATTGTCTACTATTACATAGTTGGTCATAATCTCTGGATAATGCCTATCTACTAATACAAATGGAAATTTAGATTTTTTAAGTCTTAAGATGTCGGCTTGGTTACATTGTGTCGAGGCAATCACCAAACCATCCACTTGTCGGTTTATCATAGAATGAATCAATTCCTTTTCTGTTTCGGCATTTTCATTCGAGCTACTAAAAACTACCGTATAGCCAAACTCTTTTGCTTTAAGCTCTATATAGTGAGCTATTCTGGCATAAAAAATATCTGAGATATTCGGAACAATGAGGCCAATTGTTTCACTCTTTCCCAAACTTAAACCCCTTGCCAATTGGTTGGGTTTATAGTTGTTATCGCGGGCAAAATCTAATATTCGCTTTTGGGTTGCTTTGCTTATTTTATTTTCATCTCCGCGATTGTTTAGCACTAAGGAAACCGTCGTTTTCGATAGTTTCAATTTCTCCGCAATGTCCTTTAAGAAAATCTCCTTCATTAACTAAACCGCTTTAGTGAAGTTCAAATATATAATTTTAGAATTTATATCATCATAATAATTTGAAAAATACTTTAGTGGATTATTAACAAAAAGTGGATGTGCTATCCTAATTTGCAGCAACAACTTTATTAATTTACACTATATTTAAGTGTAGGATTATGTTGAATATCACAAAAGGTTTATTGAGGAATTTTTAAATCAAAATCTAGCCAAATTCATTTCAATAAAAATAAGGCATCTTCCCAGCCTTCTGGTGTCTGAATTTTTATGAGCTCGTTCTTTTTAAATTTTCCAGCTTCTTTTCTAATTCCAGTTTTAGGGTTAATCCATTTCCCACTCAGTTTTTTAGATTTAATTTTATCCTTTAGGTCAAGGGTAATTTCTGCTGGTTCTGGAAGATAAACCATAATTTCACCATCACCAGATCGCATAGCTACATTTAAAGAATCGGCTGCTCCCACTCCATTTACAATAATTGTCTGATCTGGAACAAAACTCCACCAATCTATTGACTTCATAAACTGAATGTAAACAGATAGACTCTTCGCTCCTTCTGAAAAGATAGCTTTTTTCCAATCTTCTGTAAGATACTTCGGGTTTGTACCGAAACTCCAAATGTTCGAATTGCCATAAGTATGCAAGCCACCTGCAAAAGTAGCCCAATATGCTTGCTTTCTTATTTTGTGTGGAGTAATGGATTTAGTTGGATATTCAGGCCCGTCTTCATAAGCACCTTCACCATGTAAAATGGGAGCATGTTTCATACTGTTGTAATCTTTTGAAACCATGCTATAAATCGAAGTATACAAATCCCAAGTTTGGTTCATGTTAAAATCTAACCAAGGTGCCTCCATAAAAGATTCTGAAGTAGTGTGCCCTCCTCTAATGTGGTAAGACATTAAGGTTTTAGTATAATCTTCCCTGCCTGCCACTCCTTCTGTTACACCTTTAGCTAACATATTCCATATATTTATGCAGTTTTCATTTTCAGATAATACATCTCCACCCATACACCAAATAATATTTTTCTTTTCTTTATACCTACTGCCTAAAAATTTCCCATAACTATAAGCATTCTTTTCATTTATCAAGTTATAACCATCACCTTCTGCCATACCAAATAGTGGCAGAAATAAAATGTATATGCCATATTCATCCGCCTTTTCAATTATATAATCCACATGGTCCCAATAATCGTAAGCTGTTTCATCATTCGGATTATTACCTTCAGTAATGGCTGGTTTCATTAAAGCTTCGTGCTCAAATGCCTTATCTCCATAGATATTTTCAAGCTCAGGAACTATAAATGGATTTTTGTGAACCACCGCTGCATGAATCACCGAAAAGCCCTGCTCAGCTCTTGTTTTCAAGTAAAAATCAACTTCTTCTCGATTGAGCTTTTGAAAAAGCCCCCAACCTGTATCTCCCAACCACAAAAATGGTTTATTATCTTGGTAAACTAAATGTCTGCCATTTTCACTTACAGAAAGTTGCCCAAAAGTGAAGTGTCCGTAAAAGCATAGAACTATAATAGATAAAACCGAAAAGCGAAATCTGCTTTTATTTAGAATTGAATTTCTCGTCTTGCAAAGAAGTAAATTAGATGAGTGAATCGTGATATTCATTTTCATTGGAATAGTAAAAGTATAAGGGTGCTAGATATATTAAAATAATAAAAATTTAGCACATCCTAAAACACATACAACTCGACTCCTTGAAACTTAACAATAAAAAAATATGAGTTATAAATAACAAATCGGAAAATTGAATATGTATTATTTCAAAAAAAATCGATTATCAGGAATATCGCTTCTATAACACATCTACGCAGTAAATTTGCAAAAAAGCAGTTTTAACCAAATCTTATTTTAGAAAAGAGTATTACAAAAAATTGTTAACATCCATTTATAAAACACATAAAATCTAAGTATATGCGTTCTTTTCGAGATTAACAAAGTACATCCATAAGACACGCTAGTTACATGTTTAATTTTTCAAAAATTTGGCAATCCCCACGGAAGTTAAAAGAAGCTGAGATTAAGCTTAAAGAACTACAAAAACAAATAGAATCCGCCACCTATTTTGTAAAAAAAATCGAAGAAGGTCAAATTACAACTGCTTATCCAGGATTAAATGAATCTGATGTTTCTTCTGATTCTCTACCTGGCTCCTTGATTAGCATGCGTAACAAATTGCTTCAATTAAATGAAGAAGAATCTCAAAGAAAATGGAGCAGAGAAGGTTTAACTTTTTTCAACGAAATTTTAAGAAAGTATCAGCAAGATTTAGAAGAAACCTGTAACCAAATAATTAGTAATTTAATCAAGTACATTCAGGCCAATCAAGGTACTATCTATATAGTTAATCAAAATGAAAAGTTAATAGAACAATATGCTTGTTATGCTTATAATAGGAAGAAATATTTAGAAAAAAGCATTGAGTTTGGTGAAGGGCTTATAGGTCAAGCATATCTAGAAAAACAAACTATTGTACTGCATGAAATTCCAGAGAATTATATTCAAATTACATCTGGACTTGGCGATGCTTTACCAAATAGCATTGTAATCGTTCCTTTAAAAACAAATGAGGAAGTCCAAGGGATTATTGAGATTGCATCTTTTAAAAAGTTTGAAAAACATCAAATCAAATTTTTAGAGAAATTAGGAGAATCGATTGCTTCTATTATTTCGAGTATTAAAGTTAATGAGCAAACAAAGCAGCTTTTAGTAGAAAGCGAGAAACAAGCAGACTACTTAAAATTACAAGAAGGTGAGTTGCGCGAAAACATGAAAGAGCTCTCTTCTACTCAAGAAGCTTTGGTTCGCAAACAAAAAGAAAGCAGCAA
>PBYL01000160.1 GCA_002729595.1 Thalassovita sp.
AGAAAACTCGGTTCTAAGTGTATCGTTTTGTTGGGCTTTTTGTAAAGTTCTAGCTACAAGTGGCAAAGCCAATGTACTACCAGAACCATTTGCCCCTGAGTTAAATCGAATTACAGGCAAGCTAGCACCCACACGACTCACCATTAGCAGAGAAGGATTATAACCCACAAACCATGCATCAGAATAGTCTTGCGACGTTCCTGTTTTACCCGCTAATGGAAATTGCACACCATAAACAGTTCTCATAGAAGTACCTGTGCCTTCGTTAATGGCTTTTTGTAAAATGGCATTCATTAAGGATGTTGTTTTATCACTGAGAACCTGATCACCAGTTTCCTCATTTTCATGCTCATACAGCACCTCACCACTTTGTGTAGTAATAGAAGTGATGTAATAAGGATGAACAGGATGACCTCCATTGGCAAAAGCAGCATAAGCCGAAGCTAGTTCATAAATACTGGCTTCTGCAATACCTAAAGCTAGAGCAGGTTCATTTTCTAATTCTTCGGTAAAGCCCATTTTTTGCCAGAGGTTATTTACCTTTTCGTAGCCCAATTCGAATAGCAAGCGAACTGTCGGGATGTTCATAGAATTGGCTAGCGATGCAGCTAATGAATATTTTCCGCCAGAAGTTTCGTCGTAGTTTTCAGGATTCCAGCCTTCAAAATCTTTTAAAGTTACTGCATCATTATCCAGATAATCGCAAGGCATTTTACCATCTTCTATAGAAGCAGCATATAATAAAGGTTTGAAAGTGGATGCCAATTGGCGATGTACCAAAACCTGATCGTATGGATGAGTTCTAAAATCGATGCCACCAACCCATGTTTTTACTGCGCCAGTTTGAGGATCTACTCCCAACAAACCTGCATGTAATAGGGTAAGGGCTTGCTTAATGCTATCTAGCTTAGAGATGGAGTCTGAATGAAATCCATCCCAACTAAAAAGCTCTTGTTTTTGCAATTCGTCTTTTCTATCAGTTAAACCCAGCCTTTTTAATTCTCTCTCAGCAACATTGTCTAACTGGCTTTTAAATCTCGCTGATTTGTATTGGGTATCTAGCCTCTTTTGCATTTCACTCAAATGCTCTTTAAAAGCTGCTAGCGCATCGAGCTGCAATTGATAATTAAGCGTAGTATGCACAATTAAACCACTTTTTTCAATATCCCAAGTGGTATCTGCTTCTTCGTTGAGTTCTTTAAGTATTTTGTTGGCTTCTTTTTTCACCCAAACCATAAAGTAATTTGCTGGGCCTTCTGCTTCCAAATTCGCGTAATCCATTACAAGGGGGAGCTTTGTTAAAGTATCAGCCGCTTCTTGATCAAGATAGCCATATTTTTCCATTTGGCTTAAAACCACATTTCTTCTTTTTACTGCATTTTCTGGATGAAGACGAGGATTGTAATAGGTATTTGCTTTTAGCATTCCGACCAACACCGCTCCTTCTTCTGGCTTTAGTTCTGATACAGTTTTATTGAAAAATCTTTTGGCAGCGCTACCAATACCATAAACATTTTCACCAAAAGGGATGGTGTTTAAATACATGGTGATAATCTCCTCTTTGCTATACATCTCCTCAATTTTAGAAGCGAGTAGCATCTCTTTCACCTTATTTACGGGCAAGCTCAACAATCCGTGATTTTCTCTACCAAACATGTTTTTAGCTAGCTGTTGGGTAATGGTGCTACCACCGCCAGAGCTTTTGTCTGAGAAGAGAATAGATTTAATGGCCACCCTTAAAATACTCTTTGTATCTACGCCACCATGCTCAAAAAAACGAGCATCTTCTGTGGCAATTAAAGCATTTACCACATGTTCAGGTATTTGCTCATATTTTACTTGCGTTCGGTTTTGATCGAAGAATTTACCGATGAGCACGCTATCTTCTGAATAAACTTGTGAGGCAATTTCGTTCTGAAAATTTTGGAGTTCTTTTTTACTGTACATTTTGCCAAAAGCTCCCATGTTCACTGACACAATAAAGCCTACAATTGCTACTACAAAAAGGACAATAGCACCTGCTGCGATAAATAAGAGTCTCTTATGCCAAGTTTTCAGTTTTATGTTTTTCAAAATATATGATTTAGTTCCAGTTTTTTTCCATATGCTATTGATGCATCTTATAAGCAAATTCAATAACACTAGTATAAATTATTTTCAGTATGAAAATGTTTGAAGTACTATTATGAGGATAGAAAAAATTATACCCGAAAGAATTTATAGAAAGGTCAAAAAAACAAAAACTACCCTGATAAAATATCAGGGCAGTTAAAACTAAACGTCTATTATTTAAATCATTTATTCCTTTACTACTTTTACCTGTACAGATTCCGTAAGTGATTTTACTTTCACTATATAAATACCTGTTTGGAGGTGTTTTAAGTCGAAATTAAACTCTCTTGTACTGTTTTCTCCCTCGTAGCTCTGACTTAATATTTGCTTACCTGCAGTATCAAAGATTGTAATATCAAGATTGTTTTCTGTTGCATTCGTTACCATTAGATTTAGTGTTTCGCTAAATACATTCGGGTAAGGAGTAACAGCCATTTTCTTATCTGATTTAATTTGTACACTTACTACTTTAGTGATGGTAGCAGAGCTATCTTTATCAAGCTGCTTTAATCTGTAGTAATACATACCAGATAGGTCTTTATCTAGGTAGTTGTATTTGCTGGTAGTCTCCGTAGTTTCGTTTCCTTTTACAAAACCGATGGTTTCAAAGTTGTATCCATCAGTACTTCTTTGTACCTCGAAACCTAGGTTATTTGTCTCATTAGCCGTTACCCATTCTAGATATGCATCTGAAGTATTTTTAACTGAAGCATTGAACGAAACCAATCTAACTGGTAGTAATGTACTTTCACCTTCTATGTACATAGATGAGAAACTTGGCACTACAAACTCTACATAGTGGCGGTTTGCTTTAAAACCACCCGGAGCAGCATCGGCAGATAAGAAAGTCTCATTTGCTGTACCTGGTGCATCGCCATCGTATTTCGCAACATGGAATACATCAGATACTTTTCCATCTATAGCCAATTGGTCTAGTAATGCTGGAATGGCATCTTTCTTCTCTCTTAAAGCAAGCATTTCATTTTGAGTAAAGTACAATCTGATTTTTGCTGCTTGCCCATTAAATTGAGGCGTAATTTTATAGTTACGTTGCATATAAGGCTCACCATTATGGCTATTTACCTCATCGTCTATTCTTACTTCTGCAGTAATTAACCCCAGATTGTTGCCTAAGTCATTGATACTTGCGATTAGGTTGCCATCTTCGTCTAGTACATGGTAGAAAGCATTTAAACCTCTAAGTATACATCTTCCTTGTTTGCCTGCATCTGCTAACTCACCCGGAGTAAATGTTGGTGTAGTTACTGAGATTGTTTTTGAACAACCATACATCGATTTTACATCAATTTGTACAGTCGTATTATTGTCAATCATAAAGATTGAATCTGGAGTATAAGCAGTTGCTGGCTCTGTGCTTAATTTGTATTGGTAACCTCCACCAGCACCTGTTGCTGAAACAAATACTTGTGTTTTGTTAATACCAACTGGCTGACATTGTGCAGAAGCCGCTAATGTTAAGTCACTTAATGTTCTAATGTTGATTGGGTCTGTAGTTGCTTCACAACCGTAAGAGTTTCTAATTGTAAGTGTGTAATTTCCTGCTACACCTGTTTGTAGAATTCTATCTGTAGAAACAATTTGATTTGCTCCGTTTTTCCACTCGTAAGACACATATTCTCCTGGATCGATGCTTGTCTGTTCTCCGTAGCAAAGTACCTCGTTTCTACCACTAAAATCAGGAGTTGGTTTGTAGTATACTTTGCCAGTAGTTAAAGCACCACCAGAGCAACCAGTTAAACTGATGGTTACACTATCAAGAGTACTGATAGAGTAGCTATCTGTTGCATTAATTACGACTTGAGCAGTAGCTTCACCAGCTGCAAATTTTACAAGTCCATTATCTAAGCCGCTTACTTCGTAGTCGGTATTTAAATCCATTGAACCGCCATAACTTGGAGTTAAAGTAAGCTCTTTAGAAGTATCTCCATCTCTGCTGAAAGTAACTACTACAGGATCGGTTGTACAAGAGTTGTAAACCTCATTAGTTGATACGCTGTTATCAATTTCGTTACTATTCAATCCTTCGATTAATACACCTGAATCCCAAAGTCTATCTCCCACGTCACCAATCATCCATTTGATGTGGTATGTCTCACAGCTCTGTACAGCAATTTTAGCTACCAGATTGATTGTAAAACCGTCGTACTCAATCGAACCGAATGCTTTATTATCTTCGATTACTCCACCACCATTATCAGGGTTACCGTAGTAAGCATTATTTACAAAGTACTCACTGTTTGTATTTTGGTTTACATTGTTAATAGCCACTGGAGTAGTAGAGTTTGGAATAATGGCAATGTTTTGCTCACCAGAAATACCTGGCCCACTTACAAGGAAAGCAAAAACATCATTAAATTCACTTCCTACATAATCTATGTATTCTTCAGAAGCGAATGTGTAGTTGAAGCTCAAAGTATCACCAGCAGGTGTTACATCGAACTCTATGTAGCATACATCAAATGTGCTACCGGTGGTATAATTGTTAAGTGTCGCGTTTCCATCTGTTCCAAGCTCTGCACTCCAAGAATCACTTCTGTTCATTTGCTCAATATCTGCTGCATTACCAGTAGACATAATGATTCCATCTCCACTTCTAATTTGCGACCCAGAAGTTGCTGTATAAGTACCAAATGCAGAAGCTGCGCAAGAAGTAATTGTTAAGTTATCGATAGTAACCCCTGTTCCAGTAATTTTATCTTGAAAGTCAGTTAAGCTAGCATCTGGGTCTACAGTAATGATTTTGTCAGCTAATGATACAAAGTCGATTGCCATATCACTGGTGCTACCTGCACCCATTGTACCTCTAAATCTTAGTTTAATTGTAGTACCCGCATAGCTACTTAAATCTACTTTGGCTAATTGCCAGTTATTATCTTGATGTCCTATACGAGACCAAACTTCTACCCAAGCGCTTACACCCGGAACAGCTTGTACTTCTAAAGCCATTTTGCCCATTTGCAAACCATTCATATTATAATCGAAGTAGAAGTAAGGTGAAGAAAGCGAAGACATATCCAAACAAGGGCTAATTAATATCGCCTCGCGTAATGCATTACCAGTTGATTCTGTATATAGGTAATAATCTCTGTTACTTGCTCTTTCTGGACCAGTATTGTTGGTCATTGTTCCACCAGTATTTCTTGTCCAATCGAAGTAGTCATCAGTCGCTTGCGTCCAACCACCCAAATCAGTTTCGAAACTTTCTATGTAAGGGAATGAGCTCACTAAATCACTATCGCCACAATTGATTCCATTAATTCTTCTATTACCTACTGGTGCAGTTATACTTGGCGTATAAGTAACTCCATCTAATGTGAATCCTGTAACTTCGAAATCGACTAAGTTATCTTCGGTCGCATCAAGTTTAATATCTACCACTACCCAGAAGTAATTGGTGCCTGCTGTTAATGCCTGTGTGCCATTGATGCTAAAGCTACCATCTGGTGCTGCTACTGTGTTACCAAACTTGGTAGAAGTAGCAAATGTATTGCTGTTACCAGTATAGTAGATTTCAGCATTTTCGAAATCAGCAGTTGGGTTAGAAGAACCGTTTGTATTTAAGTTTACAGATGAAAGTGTTAAGGCAGCTCCACTGTTAGCAGTTACTACTTCAAAACCGACAATGTATGTATTGCTAAGTCCTACAGCTACATCATTGGTGTTTTGTGTAACAGTACTAGAAACATAATCCATTCTAGTAATAATACGATTGCCAGCAGGAGCAGTAACAGAAGGAGTATAATCTGATCCGCTAATTGTTAAAGAAGTTACTTCTGCATCTATTACATTATTTTTTGGTGCATTATCATCAACATCGTAAACTAACCAAAAATAATTGGTGCCTTTTTGTAAAGTTTGAGTTCCACTGAATGTGAAGCCACCATTTGGAGCAGCTACAACAGTTCCAAATTGAGAATTTAGAGAGAATGTTGCGCTTGTACCAGTATAGTAGATTTTTGCATTGCTAATGTCATTTGCAGCATCTGTAGTACCATTGGTATTTAATACTAAAGTAGTAAGGTTTAAAGGAGAGCCGCTATTTTCAGTAACTATTTCTATTCCGATTACTTGTTGGTCTGTATCACCAGCTCCTACACTATTTGTGTTTTGAGTAACTGTACTTGAGATATAAGTCATATCCGACTGTATACCAGCTAAGAACACATTGTCGAAGTAGTAATATTCATTATTACCAGTATTGTTATATGCTCTAACGATTATTTGTAGCGTACTTCCATTTAGATTAGTAACAGAAGGAGATGCAGAACCAAAATCGTTTGTGTAATCACCAAATAACACTTCAGCACCACCATCAAGTTTGTAATAAACTCTTATATACTCACTATTATCTAAGTCGCCGATATCTTCCATTAAATCTATTGAAGCAGTAATATCTGAATAATTCGAGATATCAATTACTTCTGATTGCCAAACAGCTTCTCCATCTAAATCTCCTCCTAAAAATCTGTTGTTCCAAACAATCCAGTAATCTGCATTATTTGGCGTAGTAACAGACCAAGCAGTCGCACCATTATCTACAGTTGCCCAGTTGCTTATATCTTCAAAGTCTTCGTACCAAATAGTTACAGGAGCTGCTGTAATTGTGCGATTTCCAGCAGGACTTGTAATACTAGGAGTTTGGTTGCTTCCACCTACCGTAATTGAGCTAAGTTGTGCATCTAAAACATTGCCTGCTGTAGCAGTAGCCTCTACATCATATACTAACCAAAAATAGTTGGTGCCTTCTTCAAGTTGTTGAGAACCATTTATGGTAAAGTTGCCGCTAGGTGAAGTACTAGTTGCTCCAAATTGGTTGGTAGCTGCGAAAGTGTTACTAGTGCCAGTGTAATATATTTTAGCATTTGAAATATCAGCAGCATTGGTAGTTCCTGTTGTATTTAATGCTAATGATGTAATTGATAAAGGATTAGCTACATTGCTTGTAACAACCTCAATACCTATAATCTGAGCTCCTGTAGTACCTTGCTCCACATTAACTGTATTTTGTGTAGTTGTAGAAGATACATAAACCATTGGCGCACGGCTCCCAAGTAAGATATTGTCAATGGCTATATCACTTTGATAATCATTTCCGGTAACACCTCTAAATCTCAGTTTAATTGTACTTCCTGTATAAGCCGATAAGTCTACCTCAGCAGTTTGCCAGTTATTACCTTGATTGCCACTAATTGTATGGATGGTAGTCCAGCTATTACTACCTGGAGTGCTTTCAATTTCTAAATATAATGTACCCATGTTATTGCCATACATGTGGTAATCGAAAGTGATTGCAGGGCTAGATAAACCTGATAAGTTAAAACAAGGGCTTTTTAGAATTGCAGTACGGTTATTATTATTTGTAGCCTCTGTATAAAGGTAATAATTTCCTTCACTTGCATTGTTAGGGCCAGTACCACCAGAAGGAGTACCATTATTATTTCTATCCCAATCGATGTTGTCTGATGTTTCTTGTGTCCAGTCACCTAAACCAGATTCAAATCCTTCAGAATAAGGGAAAGTAGTAATCTCTGTAAGACATGGAACATTTAAAATTCCTTGAACGACAACATTATCAAAGTAATGATATTCATCGTTCCCATTATTATCCATCTTAATAATGATCTGTATATTATTACCACTTAGTCCGCTTACTGTTTCTGTAGCAGTATTAAAATCGTTAGATCTGTTTGCGAAAATTTGTTCAGCACCTCCATTTATTCTATAATAGGCTCTTATGTAATCATTGCCTTCTTGGTTACCTTGTTCACCAAGATCTACAGAAATAGTTACATTGGTATAAGCTGAGATATCTATGGTTTCTGAAGTCCAAGTTTCTTCACTATTGAGTTTACCTCCCCAATATGCACCATTATATGTTCCCCAATAGTTTTCGTTCCATGGCTCAGAAGTAGACCAGGCTGTTGTGCCATTGTCAGTTCTGGTTCCATTAGTCAAACCAGAAAAATCTTCATTCCATATTGTAGTCTGACCAAAAGTTTGGAAAGCTGTTAAGAGTAGTAATAGTGTGAACAGTGTGTGTCGGTACTGTTTGTAATTTGCGCTTAGTCTATGCCTAGTCATGTCTTTGACTTATTAATTATTTATTAGTTAGTTGATTTAATAACTGCAAAATCTAGTGCGGTAAAAAAATGGGGTAGAAGGCGTGTTGTGAGGTAAACTAGCGGTTATGAATTTTTTAAGAAAAACATATCACTTTTAGAAGATTCAATACTTAAATCGAAACCATTCTGAGTGATAAGCATCAACCTTTTTTAAAGAGATTATCTAGTCTATTTTTCTTTAATTAGACATTTCAAGGAAAATGTTGAATTAATTCAATATGAAGTTTTAAGAAGTAGATTTACTAAAATCACTTATGTAATATCTTTTTCAGATTTCTAAAAAAATGAATCTTAGTAGAAAGTGAAGTGCTAAAACATTTTTCCCATTATGGGAGGTTTTACAGATTTTATAAAAATATTATCGAGATGTAATAATCTGTATTAGTTCACTAAGTTCAAGACTAAATAGATATTCAATTTATTTAGCTAAAAATGCATGGTTATAACAATGTACTTAATGAAAATTAATAAGAGGGAGCTTTGTGTGAAATTATATTTTGTATGCTAGCATAATAACAAATGCCTTGCAAGCAATTAGCTTACAAGGCATAAGTAGCATTTTTATTTAAATGTGCATGTTTTCTAAGTAAGAATAGAATTTTATTTAGATAAACATATCACTATTTCAGATTTACTGAGAGCAAGTTGTTACGTAACTTGAATTGCCAAGGTTATTAAATGCCTTTAATTTAACTGTACCATTTACAGCAATAGGTTCTGTATATAATGTAGAATTTTCGTTTGGTTCCGTTCCATCAGTTGTATATCTAATTTCAAGACCCGTATATAGGTTGTTAGCGAATAATTTCCCATCTTTTATAATTGCTCCCGGTGCTGGTATTCTATAATTAATTCCACCCCAGTAATAGTCTAACTGTGGTAAAGTATGAGTACCTACATAAGCAGTAAACTCTCCGAAGGCTTTATTAAAGTCTGTCCATTGCTGATCTGGGTTATTTTCGTTTGCCCAGTCAGGTGTGCCAACCCAAGCTCTTTCAACTAATCCGAGCATTTTCGGGAAGATGTAATACTGCATCATTTCAGTAGACTTTACGGTCTCTGTCCATAATTGCCCCTGAATACCTATTATATTTTTCTCACTATTTTTATTCAGTTTGATCATGCCATCTGTAAGCTCAGCTCTATCGAACTTTTTACCGGTTACACTTTTTTCAGCAGTTAAAAAATGGTTGTATGGTACCATCTTGTAAGAATCACGTGTACTTACTAAACCGCCCCAATAATAACCTCTGTCTCTTGGATCTCTGCTATAAGCAAAGTCGAAGTAAAGGTTAGGCGCATTACTCATTACAGTTTTAATTCCTGCATTAGCCAATAAATAAGGTAAGTCTTCTACACCACCACCATAAATGGTATTCCATACATATACTTGGATACCGTTTTTATCTACAGCGTCATTTATCTGATGCTTGTTTCCATGATCTCTCATTTTTAAAGCAATCTCTTCCCAACCAGCAGGTGTTACATCATATTTTTTAAGAATTTCACTGAAACGATTAAAGAAATATCCTGATAGCTCTTTTGGATCGTTGTACTCTTCTGAATTTTTTAAAAACTCTTGGCATAAAGGAGAGTTTGCCCAAGCTCCAGCAGGTACTTCATCACCACCAGTGTGTAAAACTTTTAGTTTTAAGTCTGCTGCTTTGTACATATCTACCACCTCAGCAATAACTACCTCAAGGAAATCAAAAGAAGATTCTCTACAAACACACACCACATTATCGCCATAACCCTGAGCAGAGCTATAAGTAGAAGTATCGTCTTCATCATTTAACAAGTAAGCAAAAGCTCCTTTCTCATCACCTTTAGACATGTGTTTTCTATATCTGTACTCCATTGCTTTAATAGCAGCACGAGCGTGACCAGGTAAATCAAGTTCTGGAATTACTTCAATATGTCTTTCGGTTGCATATTTAAGAATCTCAATAAACTCTTCTTGTGTGTAAAAACCACTACCCGGTAATTCTTCAAAAGGACCTGATCCATAAGCAGGATATAAATGTTCCGCTTCGTCTAATGTGTGTCCTCTTTTGCTACCATAAGAAGTTAGCTCAGGCAGAGATTTAATTTCAAGTCTCCAACCTTCGTCATCTGTTAAGTGAAAGTGGAACTTATTAAGCTTGTAAAATGCCATTAAGTCTAACAGCTTTAATACAGCCTCTTTTGTATGGAAATTTCTAGAAACATCTAGGTGTAAACCTCTGTAACCGAAAGCAGGTGCATCATTTACAGTAATTTCTTTAAGCTCAATGGCAGATGCTTTCTCTTTAAGTTCAGCAGGAGGTATCATACTAATTAAAGACTGAATACCATAAAACACACCGGCAGGGTTAGTAGCTTCTATACTCACACCTTTAGTAGCAGAAACTTCTAGTTTGTAAGCATCTTCAGTTTTGCCATTTACATTTTGTGCTTTTACAGCAAGAGTAATGCTTTTTTCACCAGAAGGCGCATCAGCACTTGTTTTTGGTTTGCTACCTAAAACTTTAGCTAGACCTTCAGCAAGAAAATCTGCTTCTTTTTTTAATTCTTCAGATGCATAGAAAATAGTAACACCTGCATCTAAGCTTAATGTGCCATTATTATAAGTATAGCTTACTGGTGTTGGAATAAAAGGAGGGATGTCTTTCTCATCTATACCTTTATACTTCTCATTTTCGTCATAAATTGTTTGTGCAGTAGGTACTGGCAGGGTACCAGCTTCGCCTTTCGTAAGTTGCTCTGGTCTTTCGTAAGGTAAAACATCAAAGTTTTCTACTACTTTAATGTTTGATTCATTGTCGAAAGTGAAGTATAAGCCGCAAGGAGCATCAGATTCTTTTATAATCCATGCTTCTGCTTCGTAAATAAGTTGGGCACTATCACCAGCAGCTATTCCGGTAAAAATGCTAGTAGGAACTACTCTGTAAAAATCTCCATTAATTCTTTCGATTTGCAGAGGTGAAGTTTCATCAACATGAATATCTAGTGGTAACATGTTAAAATACAAAGCCCAGTCTTTTGCAGGAAAATCTGCTCCGCTGTTGTTTACAAAATTGAAAACAGCTTTGTAAATGTTTTTACCGCCTACATTGTTTTCTTGAAGCTCCCAGCTAATTTTTAGATCATCCACAGAAAAACTCGTTGGAGTTGAACTATCTTGACAAGTAGAAAGTGAGGCTACTACAGAAAGTGATAATATGATTTTGCAAATGTTGCTGACTATGGAATTTATAGTCCGGAATGTTTGTGTGGTGTAGTTGTACATTTGAATCTTTAGTTAATACCAACCAATGATAGTAAAAAATTAACTATGATCAAACTAGTGTGTGCCCTCACACCCCTTATTAGAGCGCTGGAAGGGGAAATGTAATATTTTAAATAACTTCGAAAAAAAATTATATTTTTGAAAGATTACTAAAAAAATATGGAGTGAAAAAAATACTACTTGTCGCTAATTTACTAATACTATTGTGCGGTTTGGCTTACGCACAAAAAAAGAATGAGAACTTTCAATTACTAATTCAGAAAACTACTGATAAGATAATTGTTGATGGAATTCTAGATGAAGAAGCTTGGAAACAGGCTGAAGTTGCTGAAGATTTTTACATGATTCTCCCGATGGATACCAGCTATGCTGAATCCAAAACCGTGGTGAGAATGAGTTACAATGATCAATTCTTATATATTTCTGCTGAGCTTTTTGAAGATCTACCGGGAAATAACACTGTAGAATCTTTGCGTAGAGACTTTAGCTTCGGCAGTAATGATAACTTTCTGGTTTTTATCGACCCATTCGATGACCAAACAAATGGTTTCTCTTTTGGAGCCAATGCTGCTGGTGCGCAATGGGATGGTCTCATGGCAAATGGAGGTTCTGTAGAGCTTAGTTGGGATAACAAATGGTATTCAACTGTAAAACAGTATACAGATAAATGGGTGTTTGAGGCGGCAATTCCTTTTAAGACGATTAGATATAAAAAGGGGATAACCAAGTGGGGAATCAATTTTAGCCGATTAGATTTAAAGCGAAATGAAAAATCTTCTTGGGCACCAGTGCCAAGGCAATTCCCAAGCGCTTCTTTGGCATATACAGGTATTTTGCAATGGGATGCACCTCCGCCAGAAGCCGGAATGAATGTTTCGGTAATTCCTTATGTGCTTGCAGATGTACAAAAGAATCATGAATCTGGTGAAAACACCAAAACAGGTATGGAAGTAGGCGGGGATGCAAAAATTTCGATCACTTCTTCATTGAATTTAGATTTAACTGTAAACCCAGATTTTTCGCAGGTAGAAGTTGATAGGCAAGTAACTAACCTAAGCCGTTTCGAATTATTCTTTCCGGAACGCAGGCAGTTCTTTCTAGAAAACAGTGATTTGTTTGCCAATTTTGGAACAGATAATCTTCGTCCATTTTTCTCGCGAAGAATAGGATTAAATAGTCCGATTAGGTTTGGTGCCAGATTAAGTGGCAAGCTGAATAAAAACTGGCGTATTGGTGCAATGAATATCCAAACTGAAAAAGTGGATAGCCTTGGAATGCCCGCTTTCAATTATGCAGTAGCTGCTATTCAGAGACAAGTTTTTGCACGCTCTAATATTTCTTTAATCTATATAGATAAAGCAGCATTAAATTATACACCTGCTGCAACAGATGAGAATCAGTTTTCTAAATACAATAGAAACTTGGGTTTAGAATATAACTTGGCTTCTGCGAACAATTTCTGGACGGGTAAAATGGTCTTGCATAAAAATTTTAGACCAGATGTAGATACAGCTACATTTATGCATGCTACAGAATTGAATTACGATTCGAAGAATCTATCGGTAACATGGCAACATGAGTATGTTGGAGAAAACTACAATCCTGAAACCGGCTATATTCCCAGAAAAGATTATATAAAAGGGCAGCCGGAAGTATCGTATCGTTTCTTCCCACAAAATTGGAAAGGTGTAGTAAGTCATGGGCCTTTTGCGGGTTCGTCTTTGTACTTTACACCAGATGTAGATTATACAGAATCGGAGTCTTATGTGGGTTATGGAATTAGTTTTCTTAATAGAAGTAGTTTTGATTTTTGGGTAGCAAACAATTATTTAAAGTTACGTCAAGATTTTGACCCTACAAACAGTGGTGGTGATGTGCTACTTGCCGGAACAGATTATTCGTGGAACTCGGTTGGGTTTACATATGCTTCTAAACCTTATAGTCTTTTAACTTATGAGTTACTTTCTGGCTATGGAGGCTATTTTGAAGGAGACCGTTTAAATTTTGACCTAACACTTGGGTATCGTTTTCAGCCTTATGTGAGTCTTTCATCTAAAGTTTCTTACAACAAGATATCGCTACCTGCTCCATTGAATAGTGCAGACTTTTGGTTGGTAAGCCCAAGGCTCGATATCACATTTACTAATAAGATGTTTTTAACTACATTTTTACAGTATAACAGCCAAGCAGATAATACGAATTTGAATGTACGCTTTCAGTGGAGGTACCAGCCAGCCTCAGATTTATATATAGTATATACAGATAATTATTTCCCAGAAGATTTTACTTCTAAGAATAGAGCATTGGTTTTAAAATTTACCTATTGGTGGAATATTTAGCTTGGTTAACAATTCTCAACAATACAGCCTAAAAACAGGAATTTTTCATAAAAAATAAACTTAATTTTGCGGTTTGCGTTTCTCTTGCGGTACTGAAAAGTATTTCTGGGCAATGCGAAATATTTATGTAATTGCGGGTTTACTTTCGGGTATCAAAGACATTACAATAAACACATAAACATGAACTTTAGGTGAAATTTGCTGGGAGACGGTAATTTTTGCCACAAAAGTCGATTAATACATAAACCAAGACAAGTGTCAGAACAACCAATGAAACAATTAGATTATCCTGTAGTAAGCAGGCTGTTTCCTTACTACGGAGTTACTTGTAAAATCAGTTTCGGCTGTTACGATGATGGAATGATTAGAGGATTTATCGCTATTCCATTTGATGAGCCAGTTTACCGATTTTCTTTTACAAGCAGCATCGTTTATAACAAGTTTAAGAAGAAAGTACTCGAATTTTCTGATACAGAAATTCAGAATTATGTAGATAAAATCATAAAGTCCAATAAGACGGATGGTCAACCGGGCTTTTTAGAATTGAAAGATGTAATTATACCTTTCTTACAAATTAGAAGATATACCTGCCAATAAATATGGCAGGTATTTTTTTGCTATTGGCTTTCCTCCGTATTAAATAGAGGCCAGTTGGGGTCGTGAACATGAGCCGAGTTTGCAATATCAACTAAAGTTTTAAGTACTTCCGGTTCTTGGTTTGCCAAGTTAGTTTCTTCTGATGGGTCAGTATCGAGATTGTAAAGTTCCCAGTCACCATTAGGATTTTTGTAAACATCAGTTCTTACAGCTTTCCAATTATCTTTTCTTACAGCTTGGCTTTTTCCTCCTTCATAAAATTCAAAATACAGGAATTCTTTAGCTTTTTGTTGCCCACCTTTTAATGCGGCTAGGTAAGAAGTACCATCAGTATTTTCGGGAGCAGGTACGCCACCAATTTCACAAGCTGTTGGTAGAAAATCGACAAAGCTAGAAGCATGTGAAGAAGTGCTTCTAGCTTTTATAGTTTCTGGCCAGCGAGCAATAAACGGAATTCTGATGCCACCCTCATACAAATCTCTTTTACCGCCACGATAAATACCATTGCTATCAAAAAAGCGCGTAAAACCAACTGTTTCTTGCATTGGTCCATTATCGCTAGTGAAAATAATTAGGGTGTTTTCTCCTAATCCTAATGAGTCAATTTTTGCAGTAATTTTTCCCACATAGTTATCAAGTCTTTCTATCATGGCAGCATAACCTAAACTGTCTGATGCCCAGTCTTCATTTTTGTAACTACCGTAATCTGGTACCTCTTGTTTTTGCCCTTCGGGAGCTTCGCCATTGTTATGAGGGACAGTATAAGGGAGATATAGAAAAAATGGGGAATTATGGTTAGCATCAATAAATGAAAGTGCTTCATTTGTAAAAAGATCATTAGAATATTCTTTCTTTACAGTGGAATAACTGCCTAATCCACCGTGCCATTCTGTGCTATCTAAATAATTTACTTCATTGTCGAGATAGATTTTTTCTTCATTCTTGATCAAGTATTCAGGATAGTAATTATGTGCTAAAACCTGATCGGTGTAACCATAAAAATAATCCCAACCTTGTTTGTTTGGGCTGCCTTCTGTTTCCACATTACCCAATCCCCATTTACCGATCATTCCGGTTGTATATCCACCTTGTTTCATTAACTCTGCAACAGTAACCATTTGAGATGGCAAAGGCATTTGACCAGAAGGTTGCCATTGTTTGTTACCACGCACAGCCGCATGGCCCATATGCATACCTGTCATCAACACACAACGAGAAGGTGCACATACAGAAGTACCTGCATAATGATCTGTAAATCGCATGCCTTGATTGGCCAACTTATCTATGTTAGGTGTTTTAATGAGTTGTTGACCATAGCAACCAACATCGGCATAGCCCATGTCGTCGGCCATAATGTAGATAATATTCGGCTTGGTGCTTTTTACTTCCTTAACAGTTGTATTTTCATTCTGGCAAGCGGCCAGTATAAATAGAAATATCAGGTATGCTAAATTTTTCATCTATCATATTTTAAAATAATAATCCTAGAAATTTACAAAATTGCACACCTGATTCTATCCTGCTCTGGGCTGATGCCAGAAAAAACACAGATCAAAAGGAATAATCTTTCACGAAAATATTTTTTAAGGCTCGTTACTAGCTACTGTGTTAGGCGAAGTAAACTTTTCAACCTGATGCTCAATCGGATCAAGACTCATTAAATAAGCATACATATCTGTAAGGTCTCGTTCTGAAAGTCCCGCATAGTAAGTCCACGGCATAAAGCTGTTAAATTCTCCTTGTTGAACTTCATAAGCGACAAAACTAGAATCTTGAAATTGTTTAAATCTATCAACAAACTGGGCTTCTGACCATTTGCCTATACCAGTTTCTTGATCAGGAGTAATGTTTGCAGAGCGAACAACTCCACCAGTAGGCACAGGAAATTCAAATCCACCAGCATAAGCCATGTCTTCTAAATACTGACCCTGCTCTTGCATGGTGTGGCAATCGAAACAAGCAGCAGCGGTAATCAAATACTTTCCTCTACTTATTGCATCTTGCCCTTCGTATTTAAGTGAGTGTGTACCTTGTTGAGGCATTGTATGTACAATAATATCTACCGGAAAATCTAATTCTCTTGCAGGAGTTGCTTTGGCAATAGGGTCTAAAGTTTTGATGTAGGCAATGATAGAGTAAATATCTTCTTTTTCAAGTTGACCATAACTTGTGTAAGGCATAATCGGGAATAATGGGCTTCCATCTTTGCTTACACCAGCAGTTATTGCTCTGTAAAGTTCGCCATCTGTCCAGTCTTTAAGTGTATGTTGTGTAATATTAGGGGCTATAAGGTGGCCGGGGAAGTTTAATTCTGGGCTCCACTTTTCACCGCCACTGCCTTTGCTATGCTCAAAAGTTGGCCCGGTGTATTTTGTCCAATCTCTTTCGGCATGGCAGTCTAAACAACCCATTACATTGTTAGCAAGATATTCTCCTCGTGCTAATCTCTCGGGAGTAGCTTCAATAGTTAGTTCAGGTGCTTCAATGTCTGGTAAACCGGTTTTTATATAGGTGATAGCACAAACCACAATTAGCAATAGAACTGTAACAAACAGTGCAGCAATCTTTATTATGTTTTTCATTTTTAATTAAATTGAATAAGAATTCGTCTAACAGGCTAGTCTATGATTGCAAGTTGAAAGAATGGTTCGTTTGGGAAGATTGGATATTGCAATTAAGAATGACACTAATTCTTTGTTAGGTATGTATTGTGAATATATAAAAAATGTAACCTTCTAATGCTTTGTTTGAGGAGTTTGTAGCAGCTTTATAGCTAATTTAGAATTAGTTTAATTTTTTTTTAGACAGCATGAAACTCAAATAAAAGGCTCTTGTGTTGAGGGTATAAGTTCAACCATCTAATTTTCTCCCACCCATACAAGGTGATTTTAAATATTTAATCCAGATTTTTTCTTTATTGAATAATAATCTTTTTAAGTTTATTAACCTATATTAAGACTAAACGATTTAGGAGAAAACCAGGGCGGTTTTTAGTTATGTGACCATCGATAATTAAACTTGTAAAATCGCTAGTATGCGGTGTTATTTATAAGTTAGCAACTAGAATCATTTGTATACATAAAACTTGAATATGGCTACTTACAAAATCAAAGTAAACGGAAAGGTGCATCAAGTAGACGTTGAACCAGATACGCCAATTTTATGGGTTTTGCGAGACAATCTCGATCTCGTAGGAACTAAGTTTGGCTGTGGTATAGCTCTATGTGGTGCGTGTACTGTACATTTAAATGGTAATGCTGCTCGCTCTTGCTCACTGCCTATAAGCGCAGTAGGTGAACAAGAAATTGTTACTATCGAAGGTTTGTCAGAAAAAGCAGAACATGCTGTTCAACAAGCATGGCTGGAACACGATGTTCCTCAATGTGGATACTGTCAGGCAGGTCAAATTATGAGTGCTGCTTCTCTACTTTCTCAAAATCCTAATCCTACCGATCAGGATATTGATGATGCTATGAATGGAAACATTTGTAGATGTGGTACTTATGTGCGCATAAAAGCTGCCATTAAAACAGCAGCATCAAAAATGAGCTAACACTAAAAACCCGAATTTATGACATTAATAAAGACAAAATATAACAGAAGATCATTTCTGAAGGTATCATCTGCTGCTGGTGGCGGATTAATGATAGGCTTTAACTGGCTGGCTTCTTGCCAACCGGCAGACAAGCCTGTTACAAAAGCTCCTCCGAAAGAGTGGTTTGAGATTAATGCCTTTGTGAAAATAGGAGATAATGGACAGGTAACTATCATGTCGCCCAATCCAGAAATTGGCCAGAATGTGAAAACATCTATGCCAATGATTGTGGCTGAAGAACTAGATGTAAACTGGAGCGATGTAATTGTAGAACAAGCTCACCTTAGCACGATAAAATATAAGCGTCAGATTGCTGGTGGTAGCCAGTCTATTAGAGCAGGGTGGGAAAGTTTAAGAATGGCAGGTGCAACCGCCAAAAGGTTGTTGATGGAAGCTGCTGCTAAACAGTGGGAAGTTCCCGTAACTGAACTTACTGCTGAAAATGGCGTGATTTCTCATGCTGGTTCTGGTAAATCAATTGGTTATGGTGAAGTAGCAAGCGCTGCTGCTAAAATTGAAATTCCAGAAAAAATTGAGCTTAAAGATCCGAAAGATTTTAAAATTATAGGTAAAGCTACCAAGAATGTTGATGGTAAAAAGATTGTTACTGGTCAGCGGCTATTTGGATTAGACTTCAAAAAAGAAGGAATGCTTTACGCAATGATTATTCATGCCCCTGCTTTTGGTATGAAGATCAAAGACTATGATGCATCTGAGGTAAAAAGTATGCCGGGTATTAAAGATGTATTCACTGTACAGACTGCACCAGAAGAACCGCAATGGTCAGATGTAAATGGTTTCCCTGAATTGGTAGCCATCGTTGGTGAAAGCACTTGGCAGGTAATGAAAGCCAAAAAAGCATTAAAAGTTAACTGGGAGCAAGATTCTGCACCAGATAGCACAGACGATTATGTAGCCAGACTAGACAAAGCTGTAAACTCTGGTGAAATGGAAGTTGCCAGAAAAGATGGTGACCCAGAAACTGCTTTTAAAAATGCGGCTAAGATTGTTGAGAAAACATACAGTGCGCCATTCCTTCCTCATAATACCATGGAGCCAATGAACTTTTTTGCTGATGTTACCAGTGAAAAAGCAGATTTAATTGGTCCAATCCAAACTCCAGAAAGTTTGAGAAAAAGTGCTTCTATGTTGTTGGGTTTATCAGAAGACAACATCAACGTAGAGATGACAAGAATGGGTGGTGGTTTTGGTAGAAGACTTTACGGAAACTTCGGATTAGAAGCGGCTGCTATTTCTCAAAAGATGGGTGCACCTATCAAGATGATTTACACCCGAGAAGACGACATGACCCAAGGTACTTACAGACCTGCCTACAATGTAAAATACAGAGCTGCTTTAGATGCCAACAACGAGTTGATCGGTTTCCATATTAAAGCGGCTGGTATTCAAGATTCTCCATTGTTTGCAAACAGATTCCCTGCGGGCGCTGTAGAAAACTACTTGGCAGAAGGCACCAGAATCGATTCTAATATCTCAACTGGCGCATGGCGTGCACCAAGATCAAACTTTGTGGCTGGTGCAGAGCAATCGTTTTTAGATGAAGTAGCAGAAGCTGCTGGTAAAGACCCAGTAACTTTTAGACTAGAGTTATTCGAAAAGTCTATCAACAATCCGGTAGGTGAGAAGAATGACTACGAAGCAGAAAGATACGCAGGTGTTTTAAAATTACTTAAAGAGAAAGCCAACTGGGGTAAAGAAGCTCCGGGAGTTTATAGAGGTATTTCTGCTTATTTCTGCCATAACTCTTATGTTGGGCAAGTGGTAGATGTAGTAATTGAAAACAATAAGCCTAAAGTGCAAAAAGTTTGGTGCGCTGTAGACTGCGGTATCGTAGTAAACCCAGAAGGAGCACTAAACCAGATCGAAGGTGGTATTGTAGACGGTATCGGTCATGCGATGTATGGTGCAATTACTTTTAAAGGTGGTTCAGCAGAGCAAAGTAACTTTGATAAATACAGACTGATTAGACATAGTGAAGCACCAGCAGAAGTAGAGGTGTTCTTCGTAGAAAATGGCTTACATCCAACTGGTTTGGGAGAACCATCCCTACCACCGGTTATGGCTGCTTTGGCAAACGCTATGTATAAAGCTACTGGCAAAAGATTGTATAGCCAGCCTTTCGCACAGAAAGATATTGTAACAGGCTAATATCTAAATTTTGTACATATTTAAAAGCAGGTTTATATTATATAAACTTGCTTTTTTTATGTGGTTTTTCATTTATTCTTCCTTTTTATCCACCTTATCTACAATAGATTTAAACTTGTCGTCAAACTTTTGGTTGAGCCATTCGTCTATTACATCTCGCCTAAATCTCCACTCTTTGCCTAACTTAACTGCGGGAATACTTCCTTTTTGCGCCCAAGTATAAATAGTCTGCGGTTTCATTTTCAGATAATTTGCTACTTCTTCTAGTGTCATAATATTATCCATATGTTGATTGAATTTTAGATAAAACCGATTATTCTATTTACTCCCGCTGCAAATCTATACTATCTGCTTTTACTATCGTATCTGGTGCTGGTTTTTTCAAGCTATCTGCCATATCTTCCTGCTCATGAGACATATTCTCATTGTTAAAGTTTACTGGTTCTTTTTTGTCTTTTTCAATTCCGAGTAGACTACCTATAGAAGAAAATACAGTTTGGTAAAAATTACCTCTGGTTTCTGTTCTGAATAGTTGAAAAGGCATATCTTTCGTGCCTACAAAAGGTCTCATGTTCCATGAAAGTTGGATGCCCACAAATGCAAAAATGATTACCCAAATCTTAAAAACAATGAGTCCGATTTTAGGATAAATTTCTTTGCCTTCAAAAATGGCGGTAAGGGCATCTAAGACCACCTTCATTCCGAATACGCCAGAGAAACCAAATACAAACACATGCAGCAATTGCAAGAAATGGTAATTATCGCCAGAAAGCTGGAAAAACAAAACGATAGGTGCAAATGCCAACATGGTGATGGAGAGCATTACAAAACCCGCCAGCAGAATAATAAACAACTGCCCAATTTTAATTTTGGAGCCTAGTATAAGTTGCACAATGTAAAAGGATGGAAAACAGATAATCAAGGTCATCATAATGAGTAACCATAGTTTTAAGCCTGTGGCAAGTGCTTGGGGTAAACTGTTGTAGCTACCCATAATTACTCCATAGAAAAAAGTGAAGCAAAAAATAAGGATTACCTGAGCGAAAATAATTCCGGGTTTATAACCTGTATCGCTTAATCTGTTTAAAAATGTTTCCCGATTTTGAAGCACTTCCATGGCTTCTTTAAAATTTAGCGCTTTCATAGTATTAAAAAATTGACTGATGTTACACTATGAATATACTTATATTTTATTGTTTATTACTGTTTGTTGGTGTTTTATGAAATTTAATAATAGTTAATAGGCTATTTTGTTGTAATTAATAGAATAATTCAAGTTTTTAATTTGATTATATTTAGGTAATATTTTAAAAGTTAGTTATACATTTTTAATCTTGATCGAAATTTGCGAATAATAATCATAGTCATATATCTTCTCTCATTTGGAACTTTGAGTGCTCAGACACTTAGCGATTTTGGAGGAATTCCAAATAAAATTCAAGACACTATATCAGTGATGGAGCTTTTGGCTCAGCTAAAGTGGGATTCAATCGATGAATTTTGTAAAGAAAATAATGGGTTTCACTTGTACGTAAATGAAAAAGGACTTCTAAGGGAGTTTAGGTACATAAAACAAGGAAATGTTGAATCTTTTAAAATACTTAGCTATCAAGGTCAAGTTTTAGAATTTCGCTTTAATATACCAGAGTTAAAGAGAACAAATGAATATTTTTTTGATAAAAAATTATGGCTTCAATATGTGAATGAAATAATTCCAGACTTGCCAGATAGTCTTTTGCTAACAGAAGATGAACCGATAAATTTATTGAAAGGATTCTACTGGTTACTTGGGGTAGATGCTGTAGATGAATATGGTTGGGTTTGTGAATATTCAGCAATTGGAATGTTACCAACACGAAGAAAAGGTGTGATTACTTTAATTGAAAACAATCGAATTGACTTGCTTAGAAAACTAATGAGTCACACCAATCCTCAAATTAAACTTTATGCTATTGATGCTCTGATATATATGGATAAAATTGACAATATTTTAAGCGAACAAGATTGGCAATATATCTTTGGCTTTAGAGATAGCGGTACAATTATAAAAACCTGTGGAAATATGGGTTCCTACAAAATTTACGAAACACCAATTGCAGAACTTCTTTCTAAAAAAGCAATTAAAAGAATTCCCAAGAATTACAAGTTGCTAAATAGCAGAGTTTATTTCAGTAAATAGAGTAACTATTCAATTTTAAATAATTCATTATTATGTATACTTTAATACACATAATAAGCTAAAGGATCAGAAATATACTTTCTGGAAGTACAACTCAATAGAATAAGAGATAGGCTAATAGATAAAATTATTTTATTCATGTTCAACTTTCACTTTAGATGATTCTTTTAGTTTTTTGATCGTCTTTTCTAGTTCTGATAGTAAAACTTTTTCACTATTCATAAAGTCAGAAGTGAGGAGTTCAAGCGTTCCGAGTACATCAATTACTTTGGTTTCGGAGTTAATGGAAATCATTTTATTGAGAATGGTTTTACCAAATTCTGCATTAAAATCAAGGTGTTTATAGGTTTTAGAAATGAGATGAACCAACTCTATATCTGCTTCTTGCAAAGTACCTGTAATCTTAGAACTCTCAAAAGCAATATCTTCAGAATTTGTGATCACTATACCCTGCCAGCCTTCAATGCTCATATGATGGAATTTATCATTTGAGATATAGGGCAAAAACATGTCTTGCTCGGTTAGCTTGCTTTTTAGACTATCGATACTAACACTTATTTGTTGATGATATTGATAAGATTTTTCTAAACTCGCTTTATTCGTTTCCAACTCTTCAAGAATATAAGAAAGTGATTTATTTACATTCTTATTTACCTTCTGTTGCGCTTTCCATTCAGATACATACATACCCAGAAAAACACCAAATGCCACAGTGATTAATTCTAAAGCGTATTTTCCAAGTTGCTTTTTAATGCTGGTTAGATTCATATAATAGGCAATTTTGACCTATTATAGTTAAAAAAACTGGTTTATCAATGGTTTGAGAATTTGTGCTTTAAAAAAACGAACCACATACACCTGCACCAATTACAAAGTATATACCTGCAATAATAAATAATACTTTCGCTGCTTTTGGCTTACTCTTTTTAAGTGCAAAACCGATAATAAGCAGAAGTATAGCAGGAGAATGCCCAATGAGGTATAGAATGAATATATCCAGAAATTGTATCGAAATCTCTAAAAATTGCATGTTTAGCTATGTTTTAGTTCTTCAAGATAAGCTTGCTTTTCATCTCGGTAAAAGAGATTCATGGTTTCGAATGGTATTATCTTGTTGTCTTTATTTACAATATGCACACAAGATTTTTTAATAGACCTCACATCAAAATTATAAGCATCTACAAATTGCATAATAATTACCCTGAACAAATTATCGTAACTCAGGCTTGGTGCTTCAATTTTTGGTAAGCAACAAAGAATAGAATGCAAACCTTCTGAAGCAGCCTCAGAGGATGTTCCTGTACTAAACAACTCAAACATTTTATTTCTTAAATGTTCATCTTGTTCATATACTATGGTATTTTTACTATTGTCTAATAGGTCAGCCGGATTAATGTAACGGGTAAGCGGCAGCACCATTCCACCAAGCTTTAAGGCATAGCCCATCGCCAAAGCATCTGGGTTGCAAGGCACTGGAATTATATCATCTTGATTAAAAACCTTGGCTTGCTCTAGTATTTTTCGGCGCACTTCGGTAAGGGTAATTCTATCTGTTTGAGCATCAAAATTATCTAACCTGCCTGCAATTTGTGTTGGTTGGAAAGTGACACCCCGCACACATTTTTGCTTAAGGGCAAAATCGATTGTTTTACCAATCTCATCATCATTTAAACCTTTTTGCAAAGTAACCACTAAGGTAGTAGAGAGATTTAACTCATTAAGGTGTTGTAGTGCCTGCTCTCTTATCTTAAGTAAATCAGCCCCACGAAGCGATTGTAGCACTTCTTCTTTAAAAGAATCGAACTGCAAGTAAATTTCGAAATCGGGTGTATAGCTTTTTAGTCGCTTAGCAAAGTCGAAATCTTTGGCAATTTTAAGCCCATTGGTGTTTAGCATTATATGCTTAATGGGTAATTGCTTGGCATAATCGAGTATCTCAAAAAATTGTGGATGTAATGTAGGTTCGCCACCACTAATTTGCACTACGTCGGGTTCTTTCTCATTAGCAACAATAGTATCGAGCATCGTTTTTACCTCTTCTAAAGTGCGATGCCTGCCATAGGTAGGAGAGGAGCCTGCATAACAAGTAGGGCAAGTAAGATTACAACGATCGGTAATTTCTACCACGGTAAGGCAAGAGTGCTGCTCGTGGTCTGGGCACAGTCCACAATCGTAAGGGCAGCCATAATGGGTTTTGGTATTAAACTTATAGGGCATCTCAGAAGGCTTATTGTAATTCCTGATGTTTTTGTAATACTCCACATCATCGGCAATGAGCACTTTGGAGTTACCATGCTCCGGACACCTTTTGAGCATGTATACCTTGTTGTTTTCAAATACAATTTTGGCATCAATCCGCTTTAAACACTCTGGGCAGAGGCTTAGGGTAAAATCATAATAGGTGTACTTTCTGGTAGGCATGCTCAAAAAATTTTACGATTGTTTTCCTATAATATATCCAACAGATAATGCATAACCATTGGATGCTACTAAGCCCAAGTATAAAGAAAAGATTTGGTTTAATGAATTCTATATTGAACCTGAAACCAAAATAGGCAATCATAAAAATAATAAAGAGCTCTCCGTTTTTAAGTGAGTTTTTAGATTTTAAGTGCTGAATTACAAAAAACAGAATAAGTAAAAACACCAGTTCATACAAGGCAATAGGATGCCTTAATACACCATCGCCCAGATTTATGCCTGTAAAAAAGTGAGTTTCTGAACCGTAAGTGAATTCGTTGGTACCGCTTAAAAAGCAGCCAATTCTACCTATAAAAATACCTACAATAATTGGTAGGGTAAACAGATCACCAGAAGATTGCTCTTCGCCAATTATTTTCTTGGCGATTTCTACACCTATAAGCCCGCCAAACAGGCCGCCCATAATGGTTTTAACATTAAGCAGGTGTATAAAGCTTTCTGATGAAAAATTGATAACCGGATTTTCTAAGAAACCAAATAAACGTGAGCCCAGAAAAGAACCGATAATGGCTCCCAAAATAATAGACAAACGATTCCCACCTGAGATATGATCATTCGATTTCTTCCTCAGAAATACATAATATCTGAAAGCCAGAAAGAATGATAAATACTCAGTAATTAAATGGATATTGATTTTTATCCCAAAAAATACTGGTTCGAAGGGGATGTTCAAGGTTGTGTGTTTTAGGCAAAGATAGGTCTCGATTGGATAACAACCCCCTAAAGTTTAGTTAATCTGTAACTACGAATTACTCAGAAGCATAAATATCTTGCATATTTTTACCTGCTCCCAATACGCATTTCTTATTCACATAATCTACAATAATACCATAATCTCTCATGGCATCTGAGCCAATTATACCGCTTATTTCGTAGCCTGTTTTGCTCTTAATAGATGCTCTCAATTGTTGAAGAGGGGCACCAGCATAAGGAGTAGAAATGTTTTTTCCTCCAATGTTTACATTTACATCGAATAACATCCAAAGATTTAAGTTTTTGCCACCAAATCCATTAATGTTACGAGAGAGTTTTTTGTAAACATTAAAAGCATAGTCTCTTTTTTGAGTTAAGTCTAGCAATGTTATGCTTGAGCCGGTATCAATTAAAAAGTATGCTTTTTTGTTGTTAAGTGTTCCTTCGACTACTGGTAATTTTGTGCTCAGTAAATCAATATGAACGGGCTTGCCAGGAAATGAAACAGTAAATTTTTGTGCACTTAAATGTGAAAAAGTTACTAGAAGAAAAATAGTAATTAAAAATCTCATTAATACTACATGTTTCTGATAAATTAAGTTGAGGCTCTGAAATGGAGCTCTGTTAGTGAAGGCTCATATTTAACTTAAATATCAAACATCGAAGTCTGAATACCATAAAAATAACATATTTGATATGTAAATAAAAGCTAGAATTCGCTGAAAGTATATTTGACCTATCTTAATTAGGTAAAGTTCAAGTAAGGTTTATGGCCTGAAACGAGAAAAATATGTAGTACATAACATAGCGTTTTTTTAGTGATATTGAAGTACTCATAAAATAGCTGCTAAATCCACAAAGTATTTAGATAAATTTGGGAAAAAGTACATCTACATTGCTGATTTTTAAAAACTAGTAAAATATTATTGAGCCAAAATTGGTATAAGATTAAAATGAGAAAAAACTGGATTTTATTTATAATTTTTTTGCTTTCAAGTCTAAATTTACTCGCTCAAGGTGCAGATGAATACAATTACAAGGGAGTGGTTTTGTATAACAAAGAGAAGTATGAGGCTGCTATTTCTGCTTTTGATAATGCTATAAAAATTGATAGTCGACATGCTGATGCATATTTACACCGTGCTGATGCGAAAGCTGAACTTGATGACTTTGAGGCTGCAATTAAAGATTACAATAAAGCAATTGAACTTAATCCCAAAAGTAGTTATGCTTATGCACGTCGAGGTTTTGCAAAATACAATTTAGATGATTTTAACGAAGCTTGGTTAGATTATAAAATTGCTCTAAGTATAGACCCAGAAAATGCATACGCTTACTATTACCGTGGTTTATATTTTTCGGCAGAAAGTGAAAATGGGAAAGCATTGCAAGATTTAAACAAGGCGCTAAAATTAGATCCAGAATTAACAGATGTATATGGTGATAGAGCATATGTTAAAGATGATTTGATAAAATATAAAAGTGCTGTAAAAGACTATGATAAAGCTATAAAGTTCGACCCAGACAATGCCGATTTATATTTCAATAGAGCTTATAGTAAACATAATTTGGGGAAGTTTGAGGCAGCGATTAAAGACTATTCTAAAGTAATAGAGTTGACTCCTTTAGACCATAAAGCCTATAATAACAGAGGTTTAGCTAAATACAAATTGAAAAGATTTAAGGAGGCCATTATGGATTTTGAAAAATCTTTACAATTAGCTCCTGATACTACATCTCAACCTTTATATAATCGAGGTTTGGCAAAACATTCATTAGATCAGTTCGCCGCTGCTATTGAGGATTACAACATAGCCTTGGAGTTAGCGCCACACAATGAGGCAGAGGTTTATAGATTTAGGGGCTTGGCAAAATCAGCACTTAAGAATTATGAAGGCGCAATTGATGATTTACAAAAAGCACAAGAAATAAAACCTGAAAGTAACACGATTAGGAAAAACCTTCGATATGTAGAGTATTTAAAAGAGTCTGAAAGCGAAGAGTAGGGAGGGGTTTTACTTTGCTATTTGCTAAACCTCTTTCTATAATTCCTTTATAGAAAGAGGTTTTTTGTTAAGTATAGATCAGGTTGATGTACTTTTTCTCTTAATAAAAGCACATTAATCAATCCCAACCAACATCAAGTATGACTGGCAAAGAAAGCTTTTTTTCTGGCTACAACTAGAACCGCAAAGCAAATAAGACCAATTACTAAATACCCAGCGGCTATTTCTAGCTGATGTGAAGGTTGAAATAAAGCTACCAATCCATAGCTTAGCATTGAGGTAACAAGAAACGTTACTCCTCCGACCAATCCGCTGGCAATGCCTGCTGAGCTAGGGAACCTACTGAGTGAATAGGTGAAATAGTTATTAAAGGTAAAGCCTGCTGCTAGGTGAACCAGAAAGGCAAATGCTAATAGGCTCGCCAAATTAGCCACCATAAAAGAGGTTGCTAACATGGTAACGATGGTAAACAACTGTAAAAAATTGGCTAATCTCAGTTTTGGAATAAAGGGTTTATTAATTAAAAATCTGCCTGCAAATCCGCCGCACATCCAAGCTATTCCCATAGCCAAAGAAGCATAGCCAGTTACCATAGGTGAGTAATCTAAGGTATGCTCGATTATAAAAGGGCCTGTGAGACTATAGAAAATAACAATGCCATAACTTAAACCACACATTAAAATGCCTATGGAGAAGTCTGGTGTTTTTAGCATGTTGGAAAACTCCTTCACCAAAAACTCGGGTTTAAAAGAGCTTCTTGTTTTTAAGGTTTCACCAGAAAAGAAAACTTCTAAGATAAACAGTAACAAACAGTATACTGCCAAAACTAAAAAGTTAGCTTGCCAACCGTAGTTTTCTTGTAAAAAACCGCCTAAAAATGGAGCTACAATTGGACCTAAAGACCATACAATCGTCATGATGCTGAGGTAATGTTTACGCTCTTCGCCTTCGTAAACGTCTACAAAAAATGTTCTTTTCGCTACTACAACTCCACCAGAAAGCACACCATGAAAAGCCCTCATTGCGTAGATAACATAAATATTTTCGGTATTGGCGGTAATCCAAAAGGTGATGGCAAATAATAGGAGAGACCATGTAGATAATTTGTATCTGCCAAATGCATCAATTAAAGCACCTGCAAAAAACTGAGTAATTCCATAACTAATTAAGAAAATGCTGATAGTTAACTGTATGCTAGATTCTGGTAAATTCAGTTCGCTAGCCATGCTAGGCATGGAAGGAATATAAATATCTGTAGCTAATCCAGAAATTGGTATAATGGCAAAAGCCAAAAAAGTTGCCACACTCCGATGAGCCGGCTTTAGAAATTTGCTTAACATAGTTTGTTATGAAAAAACTGGGAAAGATTTTAATTTAAAGCACTGTCAGACTGTAACTGAATAATATATTGAAAAGTTTCGATATATTGAGAGAGGGTGAAATTATGAATGTCAACGCTTTAAACTTAACATAATCATATTTAAGGAGATTTTGTAAATTTCCTAAATATATAGATTAGAAGGGAATAGTTATTCCAGTATTTTAATCGAAGAAAGAATTATATTTCAATTGCTTAGCTAGAGTGCTGTGATATGCTACAAGTTTGTAGAGTTATTTATTTTGAAGGTTTTACCTTTAAATAATATTTTTTTACTATTGAAAATTTTAGCGGTGTCAATTTTTTGATAAAAATCATCTGGAACATCTGGAACCGCAAAATATGTTTCTTCGCGCAATGTATTCAAAATAATATTTTCACCAATTAAAATATACACACCAGAAACTGAGAATTGAGTTCCTTGAATAGTTTGTCCATATATAAATATACTATCAGATTTAAATCTTAAATAACTCTCATCCCTAAAAGGAACATGATCTACAATAGAAGTATATGTGCCATTAATAGATTTATATTTAGTTATTTCTTTATTACAACCAATACAAATAAGAATAATAACTACTAATTTTAATTTCATCTTCTAGCAATATGTCTTTTATCAGAATTAGATTTCTTTTTTGAGCATTTAACTTTTAATTAAAATCCCTTTTATCAAGTTTTTTTGAATTTTAATTTTTGTGCTTTTTTCCCTGTTACCTTTATAAATTTTAGCTTTAACAAAGACATAATCAGCTTTTATTTGCTTTAGCACCATTTCTTTTATCTCAATGTACTTTTGCAGATCGTCTGGATGTGTACTTATTGTGCTGTATCTCTACTCCGTCGAGACTTCTAGTTTTATAGTTGTTAATGTTCTTGTCTTTTTATTTTCAAAAGTTTTGAGAGTTACATAATACCATTGATTTTCAGGAATATCAATTTTGAAAACCTCATCTACTTTATGGTCACGCACTGCATTCTCAAATTCTGATACCATATCTCCTTCTTTGAACCAACCTAAGTCTCCATTACTAGGATTTCTATCCATATTATATTTTTTATGTAATTCAGAAAAAGGTACGCCATTGCTTAATTGCTTTATAACCAGATCACGCAAAGAATCAATTTGTGTCACTTCTAATCTATTTCCATCGAAAAATATATAGCTTACTCTAAATTCAAGTGCTGTATTTTCTTCGATAGCTTTGTAGTAGATTATTTTTGTTGGCTCTTTTATTTTTAAAGTTTCACCTATCTGCAGATCTCTAAGTGATTTCTCGAAAGTGGAATCATTGGAGTTTACTTCATAAATTTCAACATCCCAATCAGGCTGTTTTTCTTGTAACTTTAAAGCATCTTCTATTGATGAGACTTGTTTGAATTGCGTTTTAATCTCTTTTTTGTTTTGGCCTAAGAGTGTTAAATATGAGAATAGTAATACAAATATTAGGATACTTTTCATGCTTGATTATTTATCTGGTAACTTAACTAAAAAGCAGTTTTCTCTTATTGTGAAATTATTGATGGATTTAAATTCGTTCTTTTGTTAAATAAAAGAATTCTCTTTCTAATTCGTGTTTAAGTTTAGTTATACTCTTACGCATCATTATATAGGGCATTCCTAGCATAAACAAACTATGAAATAGTATAAATGGAAATACAAATTCTTGTGCATTACCATTAATTTTTTCTGCTGATAGAATAGCGAAAACAATAGAGGTATAAATGATTATACAAAAGATATAGTATGGTATCATTAAATTATTAAAGCCATTTATTTCAGTATTTATAAACAGTAGTTTATCTTTTTGAATAAATACACCACTTGCTTGAGCCATACTAATATTTGAATCAAAAAACTTTCTTTTGGGTTTGATTTTAAAACCGTCTGAGTTTACATATCCCCTATATTCTTTTTTACTAGAAAACATATCTAAAAATGAGCTGTTCCCCTCGTCAACAGTTTCTTTTAATCGATTCGCAAAAGTCGATTGCGGTATTTCTAACTCAGTTTGGAGAAAATCTATGAGTTTTAATTTCAATAATAGCTTTTTCACAATGGAAGTAGCTTGTTAGGACTGTAATTAGTATTTCTGCTTTATAAGAAACTGCTTTCTTTTTTAATCTTTTCAGATATCATTTTTATTAAATTTGTTCCTATTATAAGAAATAATGATTAATAAAATTGATGAGCATGTAAATACAAAAATACCTAGAATGTTTATATTATATTTATTTAATCCAAGCGTACCTAGTCCATAAAATGAAACTACAAAAAATATTTTTTGTAACTTATCTCCATTCTTATCAATTGAAAATAAGAAATACATAATAGCAGTAATGGTTAGAAAGCCAATTGATGGTTTAATATATGAAAAATCATCATATTCTGAATCATTATAAAATGAATGATAAGTTTCTACTAAATATGTAAAAGTATAATATACTCCAATCAATGAAAGAAACTTCACAATATAATCTAATATTAAAAATAATTTATTTTGCATTTTTAATGAAGCCCAAGTTTTGTTCCGTAATTAGCTTTGTATTTTACTGTAAAAGTTGACAATTTTTTGCTCTATATATCTACAGGTATGACTCTAACTTTCACAGTTCTAACCATATTATCATTATAAGCATATTCTTTGGTTTTATTATTCTTAATCAATATTATTCTTGTAATCAACTTTATTCAAGTAGTGCTACGATTGTTTTTCTTTTAAGCTTTCCTTGTAGCATTAAGTCAATTTTAGCTTGTAAACCATCAAGTTTAACCTCATTATATGTTTCTGTAAGATTAGCAGGCTTCCAATTATTAGCTAGTTGTTCCCAAATTTTTGTTCTGTATTGCATGGGGAAATTTTGAGAATCAATTCCAATAAGCGTAACTCCACGCAGGATTAATGGAAATACTGTTAAATCTAGTTTTGGTGAAGCCACATTTCCGCAGCAGGTTACAGCTCCCATCGCTTTAGTAGATTTAATGATGTTTTCTAAAATTACTCCGCCCACAGTGTCGATAGCTCCGGCAAATACTGTTTTAAGTAAAGGTTTTTTATCGAAGTTTTCAATCTCGCTACGTAGCAAAATTTCTTTAGCTCCCAAGTTCATTAAATGGTCTTTTTCAGATTCCTTACCGGTTATGGCCACAACTGAATAGCCCAACTTACTCAATATAGAAACACTTAATGCCCCTACTCCACCAGTTGCTCCAGAAACAGCAATCTTTCCATCTTCTGGTTTTACTAATTGAATCAGTCTTGAAACAGACATGCCAGCGGTTAACCCGGCAGTACCATAAATCATGGCGTCTTTCATGCTCATTCGTTCTGGTAGTTTTACAGCCCATTCGACAGGTACCTGAATGTACTCTGCAAAACCTCCATCGGTGTTCATGCCCAAATCATAACTGGTTACAATTACTGCATCGCCCACATTGTATTGGCTGCTGGTAGACTCCTCTATCACCCCAACTGCATCGATACCTGGTGTATGCGGATAGTTTCTAGTGACCCCTTTGTTGCCCGAAGCAGATAAGGCGTCTTTATAGTTTAATGAGCTGTAATGTACTTTTACACGAATTTCATTTTCTTTTAAAGAGCTAAATTTCATTTCTTTAATTGAACTCATGTAATTACCATTTTCTTCTTCTACTCGAAAAGCTTTAAATGTTGATTTTGTATGTTGCATCTTTGGTCTATTTATTTTTGCTTATTTTTATCTAAAGTTTATGATAAATAGGCTATAAATCAACAACTTACAAAAAGTTGGCTTACGAACATTTGTTTCTGAATTAGTGGTTTTCAGTGAGTTAAGAGATTAAAAAAATGAAAAAAAGTTATTGTCCTATCGATACGTTTATTAATGTGTTTAAAGGAAAGCGCAAAGCGACAATTATTCTACATTTGTTTCAGGGAGATAAGCGATACAACAAATTAGCAAAACTATTGCCCGATATAAGTGAGCGTATGCTTACAAAACAATTGAAAGAATTAGAGACTGATGGCTTAATTAAGCGTACTGTTTTTCCTGAAGTTCCTCCCAGAGTAGAATATAGTTTAACAGACTTGGGCAGAGAAATCCATCCTGTTTTAAAAGGTATGTATAAAGGTGGAATGCTCTTCGAAAAAGTAATTGAGGATTATCAGGATTGATTTCTTTACTCCCCAGAACCCACTCTTAAATTTTGCTTTCTAAACTCTGCCGGGCGTATGTGCACCACTTGCTCAAATACATTGCTAAAGGCGGCAACATTGCTGTAGCCACATCCATATGCAATCTCGCTAATGGTTTGGTTGGTTTCCAACAGCATTTCAATGCTTTTAATAATTCTGGTCATTTTTACATATTGCAGAAAAGAAACATCAATTTCTTTGCGAAACAAGCGTGATAATGTTCTTGAACTCAGCCCAAAAGTTCTGGCAACTTCGTTAAGTTTTAAGGTATCATCTATGTTTTGGTGGATATGTCTTAAGATAAGTCTTAATTGAGCATTTTTTGTTGTGGGCAAAGCCAGTGGCAGCGGTGTTCTAGAAACTGCCAAAAGTACATTTCTAATAGCAATTAAAAATTGATATTGCTGCTCATCAGTATTTGTAAAACCACCACGCCAGTTTTCTGTGTATACAATCATTTCCATTATTAGATTGGTAACAGGGTAAATCCCCATTTTTCTAAGCCGCTCATCTTGTGGAAATAATTCGGGTGGAAAATACAGATTCCGAACCATTACGATCGAAGTACGCAATTCAACATTGTGTCGCATACCAGCCGGAACCCAAACAAAATGTCGTGCCGGCAAGAAGTAAGAATTAGTAGGTGTATTTAAAAAAGCAATACCTCCTTCCACATAGCTTAACTGGTGCTTGTTGTGCGAATGAATGGGTAATTGTTCTTCTATCTTGGTGTGATGCACATAAATACTCTTTGCATCAGTATCTACATTATTAAGAAATTTTAAACCCCCAGAGCTGATATCCATATCCATTGGCTCAAATTAATAAATATTTGACTATTTACATAAAACAAGACGAGTGAATTCTCTCGAACTTTGCACAAAACCCATGAATCACTAAAATGAAAAAATATATTTATTTACTATATGGTATACTTCTGATCAGTTACCATATATCTACAGCACAAATAACGAATACCGATACAGTTCTAATTAGCATAGATGAGGCTTGGCAAAAGGCTTACAATAATAGCAAAGAGTTAAAAGAACAAGATTTAAAAACAGCTATTGGAGAAGAAAATATTAAGGATGCAAAGATGCAGATTTTGCCGCATGTTGGCGTAGAGGCTCAATATGGTAAGCTAGCGAATATTCCCATTTTCGTAGATGGTATAACAAACGTCCCTGAATATGTACCGCTTACAGACCATAGCATTTATCATGTAAATGCAGAAGCATACTTTAATATATATAGCGGTGGAGCGACCAAAACTGCGATTAAAACTGCCGAAGCCAAACAAGCACTTTTAGAACATATAAAAGAAGAAACTACAGATCAACTTCATTTAGAGGTAATTCAACATTATCTGGATTTGCAACGCTTTTTTAAGTTTAAAGACCTCATAAAACATAACATAAAACAAAGTGAAGAGCGCCTGCGACTGATTACAGAATTGCATAAAAACGGAGTGGTTTTAAAGAGTGATTTGCTTAGAGCACAATTACAACTTTCTAAGCAGCAGACTCAATTGGTTACAATGGATAATAACATTGTTTTGGCTACTCAATCTTTAAATATTTTGATGGGAAATGACGATGATATTCCGCTCATGCCTGCAGATAGTATTGAGCTGAAAAACATTTCAGTATCTAAAGATTACTACAGTTATGTAGATGCAAGTTTCACGCATTCTCCATTAGAAAAAATGGCTGAAACCGAAATTACACTTAGTGAATTAAATTCAGCAGCACTAAAGGCAGACAAGAAACCGAAAATAGGTTTGTTTGGTACTTATAGTTATTCCTATCCGCAAATTATGCTTTACCCCTACGAGATGTCACCTTACTTATTAGGTATGGCAGGGGTTAGATTGACCTACGATATTTCAGCACTTTATCACGATAAGCACAAAGAAAGAGCAGCTGAAATTGCAATAGAGCATCAAAGAGTAGCGAAAGAAAATGTAGAAGATGCTATCAGAAAAAAGATTAAAACTGCTTACAAACGATTCGAAGAAGATTTGCAAAAGGTAGAGGTTTCTAAAAATAACATTGAACAGGCACAAGAAAACTACCGCATTGTAGACCAGACTTACTTTAACCAACTGGCATTATTAACCGACTTATTGGATGCAGACAATCAATTATTACAAGCCAGATTTGAACTGATTGACAACCAGATCGCAGCAAAACTTCACTACTACCAATTAATAAAAACATCAGGAGAATTATAATGAACGCACAGCTAAACACATACGAAAAAACAGATAGAATTGTAGTGAGAATTACCTATCTGATTGCATTGCTTATCTTAATCGGGTTGATTATTTGGGGCGCAAGAACTGCTTATCACCATTGGAAATACGAGTATACCAACGATGCTCAAGTGCAAGAATACATCAATCCGATACTGAGCAGAGCAAATGGTTATGTACAAGAAATCAGATATAAAGATCACCAGCAGGTGGCTAAAGGAGATACCTTGGTGATTCTCGATCGCGACGAAGCATTGGTGCAAAAAGAATTGGCAAAAGCTGCCTTAAGTGCTGCCAATGCACAGCTTAGAGTTTTGGAAAGTAATGTAAATACTTCTTCAAACAACTCGGGTATAAACAAAGCGAAGATTAATGCTGCCGAAGCACAATTATGGCAACAGCAAGAAGAGTTTAAACGCTACAAAAATTTGTTGGAAAATGAAGCCGTAACCCAACAGCGCTTCGAAGATATTAAAACAAAACTCAAAGTGGCAGAGGCAAATTTTGAGTCGATGAAGCAAACATATCAGACTTCTTTAAGCCAAACCAAAGATGTAAAAGCCCAAATTGAAGTAGCCAAAGCAACTATTTTGGAGAAAAAAGCAGCTTTAGACAAAATCGAACTTGACTTAAAATATGCGGTACTTACTGCACCAACAGATGGTTATATGGGTAAAAAAAATCTGCAAATTGGTCAGTTAGTGCAAAAAGGACAGACAATTGGATTTATTGTAGACGAAAACCAAGGCAAGTGGATAGTAGCCAATTTTGAAGAAACTCAAATCTCGACCATGCACGAAGGGCAAGAAGCAGAGATTACGGTTGATGCCTTTTCTGGTAAAACTTTTCATGGTAAGATTGAGTCATTTTCTCCTGCAACTGGTTCACAGTTTTCACTTTTACCACCAGATAATGCCACTGGCAACTTTGTGAAAATTACGCAGCGTTTTCCAGTGCGTATTCAGTTTACAGATGATATCAGCTCACTAGAAAATCTTCGCGCAGGTATGAATGCAGAAGTTTCAATCCCTAAATAAAATGCTATGACTACCTATCATCATTCATTTAAATCGTGGGTACCTCGCTGGCTCATGGTCGTGGCTATTTTTTTAACTCTGGTACCAGTAGGTGCTGTGTTAGGTATTTACTTGGGTGGAGTAAATAGTGCGATGAGTTATTACCATGCAGATTCTTTCGATATTAGGTTTTCGGTAATTATATATTACTTAGCAATTGCTAGTGGTTTTCCATTGGAAAAGAAGTTTTTTAATCGCTTTGCTACCAAACCCTATTTTGCAGGTAGCTGTATTTTGTTCGTAGGCATCAACTTATTATTATACAGTACCAACAGTCTTGCCTTGTTAATTATATTGAGATTTTTGGGCGGTTTGCTCTCTTTGGCATTTATAGGTACACTTTTCACGCTTATATTTCAGCAGTTCCACTCTCAAAGAAGCAGAGTTTTAGGTTATGCAGTTTTGTATGGCACATTGTTAGGCTCAGCTCCCCTTTCTTATATAATTGATGCATTTGTATTTTCAAATTACGATTTCAACATGCTTTTTATGTTGCAAATTTTCATATGCTTGCCGGGCTTTATTTTGCTATTTATATGCCTAAAAGATGATGTTGATTTAAGAAGAGAAAAGCTGCCATTTAAAGATGTAGATTGGGTGAGTTTCACTTTGTATGCTTCTTCTTTTATTTCGGCTGCTTATGTGTTGCTATATGGGCAGTTTTATGGTTGGTTTCACAGTTTACACATTATAGCTGTTACCATCGCATTTGTGCTATTTTTTATATTGTTCCTTTTGCGTCAGCGGAGTTTGGCGGTTCCTTATATCGACATATCCGTTTACAAATACCGCAATTTCAGAATAGGCATGGCGATGTTGGTAGCTTTTTATTTAGCAAAAGGAGATACCAGTGTTGCCAATGGTTTTTTTGCCAATTCGGTTAATTTGGATGTGTACCACAAAAGCTATGTAATGTTGATAAATGGTTTTGGTATTTTGGTAGGTGCTGCCCTTACTGCTCGATTTATCTTAGCAAATAGAAGAATCAGATTAATCTGGCTAACTGGTTTTGGTGCACTCCTGCTCTATCACTTTTACATGATTTTTTTATTGGGGAATCAGGCAGAAACGATGGATGTGTTAATTCCTTTATTCTTACAAGGATTTGGTAATGGTACTTTAATGCTTTCTATAGTGATGTTTTATGCCACCAGTGTTCCACAAGAAGTAGGTTTTTCTGCTTCGGTAACGGGTGTGTCTTACAGGTTTCTCACTTTTACAGCCAGCATGGCTTTAATTGCTTTTATGGGTTTACGCCAAAATAGTATTCACTACAATGATTTTGCTGATGAAGTGGTGAGTACCAATACAGAAAATATCCAAAGAGTAAATGCGTACAAGCAGGCTTTAATAAATAGAGGCGCTTCTGATTTACAAGCAAGTGCCGGAGCCAGAAAATTGCTCAGCGCATCAGTAAGAAAACAAACAGACTTACTCTATGCCAGAGACTATTATATATATATGAGTGTATTCATCATTTTGGTGATGATGAGTATTGCCTTAATTCCACACTTCCATTATTATTTAAGAAAAATTGGAGATAAACTTATTCCTATTTAAGAGGGGTAAGTTTATTTACTTTTATTGATGCCGAACTCCTTTTTATAGTATTCTATAATTGGAGGGAAAGGTCCAAATTTATGCTGTTCTTGTGTAAAGTTGTCTGTCCAAGGAGCGTAAGGAGTAGATACAGGTTTCAACTTTTTATCAGGAAAATCAACTTCTTTGTGCGGTTTTTCTGGTCTTTTTAAAGTGTTGATGTAAGCCGCAATATGATAGGCTTCTTCGTCTGATACGATGGGTTTATCATAAGTGGCACCAAAAGGCATATTCCCTTTTATAAACTGGGCAGCCGTAAGTACCCTGTTCATCCCTGCGCCATCATTAAAACTGTCTAGACCACCCACCGGCGGATAGATGTAACCGCTAAAAGTATCTCCCGGAGTTTTAAAACCCTGCCCATCTTCCATGTGGCACTGGCGGCAATATTTTAAATACAACTCTTTACCTTTTACTGCATCTGCCTTATATTCAGGTATCTCAATTTTAACATAGCCTTTGTAAAGTTTTTCAACATCTTCTGGTACATCTTCGCTTAGCCATTCCATATAAGCAATAATGGCTTCCATCTCAACACTATATTCAGACATTTTTTTCCCATTCATGCTGCGCTCCATACAGCCATTAACTCTTTCTTTAAGCGTACCGATTTTGTTTTCTCTCCCTCTAAACTGCGGAAATCTATTGGTGATACCTACAAAAGAACCTGCACCAATCTTTTTGCCAGCATCTAAATGACAATTAGTGCAAGACAAATTATTTCCTGCAAATCGTTTTGTTGGATTTTTGGCTAATGGCCCAATATGCTGAGAGCTTTTAGTGATAATTTCGTAGCCGTATTCGATTAAATCTCTATTGGTATTTTCGGGTAAATCGAAGCGAATGCTTTTAATTCGCCAAGGTTTAGCTTGAACTACCTTAACTGACTCGTTTTCTTCTGCATGGAAAAACTTGGGGAAGTTTTTATGGGTAAGCAGAAAGAATATTAAGCCTGCAAAAAATCCGAAAGAAAAGTAAAGGGTATAGTTATTATTTATCTTCATAGCTTATATCCATCGAATATAATAATTGATTCTTTTACTAGGATAATTAAACCGACTAAAAGTGTAAACCAACCAAAATATTTTTTTAAAACAATGCATAAAATGCTGTTATGGAGAAGATAGTGCATATAATAAAGCTAAGAGTATATAGGAATGAATGATGGTTTCCTATCATAAACTCTCTTAATAATCAGGATTGGGATAACCAGACCACGGCATTCTATCTTCTAGGATACATGCAATCCAAAACATGATGAAAATGCTATTTTTATCAATTTGGGCTTGTAAATAATGCATAGCTTTTTCATGATAACCTCGTCTGTATAATTCTAATCCTGTAATTAGTAAAACATTATCTCTTCTAAAGTCTTCCTGTAATTCTGAGTGATATTTTAGAGCATTTTCGACATCACCAATTACTAGTTGAGTTAAAATAATTTCTTCTTTTTGTCTTTCGTTTTTTGCTATTTCAAATGCTTTTTTATAATTGTTGCTGAGTGTTTTATCTAAATGTGGCTCTCTTAAATTGTTTATATATTTTATCAACTCATCATTATTAATTTTTGGGAGATTTTTCGTGATAACATCGTTTGTTGGCAATTTATATGTTTTGAATTCCCTTTTTTCGTCTTCAACGTCTATTTCAAATTGGTAATTATTGATCAAATTTATACCACGATCAACTATATCTTTATATCCACTAATATGAGCCAACTCAATAGTATCTTCTAAGTATTGTAGATGAATCCAATGTATAGATTGTGGGTTACACTCTTTTATTTTAGTAATGATCTTATTTAGTAAATTTTCAGTCATATAGATAAAAGAAGAAAAATAAAAAAAAGTGAAGCATTTCTACTTCACTTTCAATGATATCTTATGTTGTTAGTATAATAATCGAATTCTAGTAATCTATGAATTTTGCAATACATTGATTTGTGTTTTTGTCCATTCGTTTGCGTCTTCTAAGCTTGGGAACACGTGCCAGTCTAGCTTGCCTGCAATTCTTTTATTTAATTGAGTAGCTGCAAACTTGGTAAAAACATCGTTAGATACTGCCATGGCATAAGTTTCTAGTCCGTTTCCAATCATATGTGGATAAAACTCAGTTTCAAAGAAATCTAATGCGCCAGTAAAAGTGCCATTCATTAATGTAAGATTGGCAACCATATGTTTTATCTTGCCATTTTCAGCAAAGTCGATAACCTTTCTTAGAAGATCAATAATATGCTCTTTGTGAGCGATGCCTATGTATTGAGTGCGAAGTGTCTTAGTACCAGCATCGTACTCAGCTTTACCGTAATTGTTTTTGTAGATTAATTCCATAACATTTTGCTTTTTCTGTAACAACGTATGGTTTTATTATAACATAGTACAAGATGTTGCATCTTTTTCATTTGTTAGAGATTATTATCATCTCCTTAATTTTTATATTAATTAGTGCTAAAATGCTATTTCGGTTTATTGGATTTTTATTCTAATTAATTGCTCTTATTCTAGAAGAAGTACTTATAAACTTATTAGCAAATAATCTTGGAATGAGTCAGCATGTAATTCTCTTTTTGATCTATAATAATGATGTACTTTTTTCTTTTATATTTTAACCAAAATGGGTGAGAATATGAAAGAAGCAAATGAGTGTACTTTAAGGAAAGAGCTTGATGATCTCATTAAAAATAATAGCAATGTATTGAGTTTTGTTCAGTCAGATGCTTTAGACGGTTGGTGGTATTGGGATTTAAACAGCCCAGAGAATAAATGTATGAATGAGCAATTTCTTAGAAATTTAGGCTACGATATTGAAACAATTAAGCAAAAAAAACTCAAATGGTCTGATTTAATCTACCCTCAAGATTATAAGGAAGCTTTAAAAAAAATAAGAGAATATATTAAAAATCCTGATAAACCTTACGATCAGATTTTAAGATACAAACATGTAAACAATACCACCGTTTGGATGCGCAGTAGGGCTATTCTTATAAGAGGAGATAAGCAACAAGCTTCTAAAATTCTAGGTGTTTATTATAATATTACCAATGAGAAAGAAAAAGAAATTGCTCTCGAAAGATCTTATAAGCAATTAAATGAAATTCTTGCAGGTACTGGTGATTTAGTTTTTATTCTAGATGAAGCACTCATTATAAAAGAATCTTTTAGCAAACATATAGAAGTCGATCCTACCACAAAAGATTTTGTGAAAGGTAAGCATTTAATTGAAACTGGTGTATCAGAAAATGGCTTGAAACAAATAGTAGAGAGTGTAAAAAAAGTAATAAGTTCTGGACGAAGACGGAGGCTTATTTTTGATATAATACAGGGTGAATGTGTGCAATGGTACGAAATGAATGTATCTAAAATATCTATGCAAAATGGAACTGTAAATGAGATATTTTGTGTCGCTCATAATTTTACCAAACGTAAAGCAGCGCAAGATCAACTATTAGAAAAAACAGAAGAATTGGATAGCTTCTTTTCCATGGCTCTTGATCTTTTAGCTATTGGAAATCAAGAAGGTAAATTTCTAAAGCTAAATAAATCTTGGGAAGATACACTTGGCTATACATTAGAAGACTTAAAAAGCTTGACTTTTCTTGACCTCATCCATCCAGATGATATGCAGGCTACACTAAAAGCGATGGACACTTTAAGTAAGGGCAAAGTGATAATGAGCTTTATAAATAGATATAGATGTAAAGATGGTTCATATAAATATATAGAATGGCGCTCCAGGCCTAAAGGCGATTTAATATTTGCAGCAGCTAGAGATATTACCCATAGTAAAAAGGTCGCAGATGAAATTAAAAAAATAAAAGAACTACTAGAGCAAACTAGTAGCCTTGCCAGAGTGGGCGGATGGGAAGTAGATATGGAAACCAATGAAATTTTATGGTCTGATATGGCTAAACAAATACATGAAGTTTCTTTAGACTTTCAACCAAAATTCGATTCAGGGTTTAAGTTTTGTAAGTACCCAGAAACAGGAGAACATTTAAAAGAATTGATGGACAATTGCCTCAGAACTGGAGAGAGTTGGGAACTTGAGTTTGAATCTACCACAGCAAAAGGCAACGATATCTGGATTAAATTGATAGGCCGTGTAGAAAAACAAAATGGCGTAGCTAAAAGAATATATGGTACAATTCAAGATATTGATGCAGTAAAAAAAGCCTCACAAAGATTAGAAGAAGCACTCACAGAAGCCAAGCAGGCAGCAGAAGCCAAGTCTGCTTTTTTATCTAACATGTCTCATGAAATACGCACTCCGCTTAATGCTGTATTGGGCATGACTCATTTACTTTTAGAAGGAAATCCTCGAGAAGATCAAATAAATAAATTAAAAACGTTAAAGTTCTCAGGAGATAATTTATTGGCACTAGTTAACGATATATTAGATTACAACAAAATAGAATCAGGAATGATTACATTCGAAAAAATACCCTTTAACCTATACGAAATAACACATACACTAAAACAAGGCTTTCAATTCAAAGCAGAAGAGAAAGGCATTAGACTTAAAGTACAAATGGATTCCGATGTACCTAAGGTAATTATTGGCGATCCAACTCGACTTACGCAAATATTGAATAACCTAATGAGTAATGCCTTAAAGTTTACAGAAGAAGGCAAAGTTACGCTTGCTGTTGAGGTACTTGAGGAAGAGGAAAATGAGATTGTTTTACTATTCGAAATAATTGATACTGGTATAGGAATAAGCCAAAGTCAAATTGACAAAATTTTTGAAAGGTTTACACAAGCCAATGAAAGTACAACTCGAAAATTTGGTGGTACTGGTTTGGGGCTTTCAATTGTTAAAAGGCTAATAGAATTACAGGGAAGCCAAATAAAAATTGAAAGTGAAGAAGGCAAAGGCTCTTGCTTTAGTTTTAGGCTGAGGTTTGGTGTGGTAAAAGAAGACTTTACAAGTGGAGTAAGCAAAAAGCAAGTTTTAGAAACCAACTATTATGACCTACAAGGCTTAAGAGTTTTACTAGTGGAAGATAATGTGATAAACCAGTTAATTGCTACAGAGTTTTTGAATAGTTGGAATGTAACTTTAGATATGGCAGAAAATGGTTTGATCGCAGTCGAAAAAGTTACTGATAATGACTATGATGTAATACTGATGGATATACAAATGCCAGAAATGGATGGTTACCAAGCAACTATGAGAATAAAAGCAATGAGTGGCGAAAAAGCCAACATTCCTATTTTGGCGATGACGGCCTCAGCCATGCTCGATGTAAGAGATAAATTGCATACAATCGGCATGGAAGATCACATCTTAAAACCATTTAATCCGCAAAAACTCAATAGTAAATTGTATGCTTACATGCCTAATCAGGTGAGCAAAAACTAATTGTGAAAGACAAAAGCATTTTACTTCTGGTCTATATTAAAATGCTTTTTGTCTTTTTCTTTATGTTGCTTAATAAATACCGAAGGCAGCATACCATATTCTTCTTCGAAATACTTACTAAAATACCTCGGGCTGTTAAAGCCAACTTCGTAAGCAACCTCTGCAATAGTCATCTGGCTTTTTTCTAGCAATTGGGCTCCCCTTTTCAACCTGATAATTCTGATAAATTCAATTGGCGATCTGCCAGTAATAGCCATCAGTTTTTTATACAAGTAAACACGGCTCATGCCCAGCTCGTGGCTCATATCTTCTACTGAAAACTTAGGCTCGGAAATGTTTTTTTCAACAAGAGAAATGGCTTTTTTAAGGAGTTTTTCATCGATACTAGAAATCTCAATCTCAGAAGTATTGATATCCATCTTTTTCTGGAAGCGCTTTTGAGTTTGCTTTTGCTTGTCTATGAGATTTTGCAGACGCAACAGAAGCAATTCCATTTTAAATGGTTTGGTAATGTAATCATCAGCGCCAATTTCCAAACCTTTAATTTTGTCTTCGTCGGCAGTTCTGGCAGTTAGCAGTATCAGCGGAATGTGTGAAGTTCGCACATCTTTTTTCAGCTTTTTGCACATTTCCATCCCATCCATTTCAGGCATCATTACATCACTAATAATTAAATCTGGATGTTTCTGATGCACCAAATCGATACCTTTTTTACCATCTGGCGCTTCAAATACCTGATATTTATCTTGCAGGGTTTCTCTCATAAATACCCTAAAATCGTAGTTATCTTCTACCAACAATACAGATTGCTTACCTTGAGATTTCTCTACTGTTTCATCAGATGTTTCTTCAACTTCTGCTTCGGTAACTTCTTCTGTTGGAAGTTCTCTAACCTGCTCTTCATTTTGAACGAATGGCAATGTAACGCAGAACTCTGCTCCTTTCCCCTCTTCACTTTCAACAGTAATTGCACCATTATGGAGTTGAATCATTTCTTTGGCTAGGTTTAAGCCAATACCACTGCCCGAAAGTCCCAGAGAAAGATTGTGTTTAGACTGATAGAAGCGTTCGAATATTTTCTCTTTTTCGTAATCTAGAATGCCAACTCCTGTATCTTTTACTTTAATCTCAATGTAATCGTCTTCTTTTTCAGAACCAGAAAAATAAGAAATAGACACACTCACTTTACCTCCTTCTTGCGTAAACTTAAGCGCATTAGAAAGTAGGTTCATCATCACTTTGTTAATCTTCTCATGATCAAACAAGAAGAACAAAGGCTCTTTATTACTCTTAAAATCAAATTGGATTCCTTTCTTTTTAAAACTCTCTGAGAAAGCATCGCAAACTTCTTTCAAGTAAGTAACTATATCTCCGTAAGACGGATTGAATTTTAAACCATGCAGCTCTAGTTTTCTAAAATCTAGCAACTGATTTACAAGATCCATCAGTTGATGGGTATTTCGCTCAATGGTTTCAAAAAGTTTGTTTTCTGATGGCTCACGCTCTTTCTTCATCAACTTTTCTAAAGGAGCCATAATAAGTGTAAGTGGTGTTCTAAACTCATGGCTCACATTTGTGAGGAATTTGAGCTTCATCTCGTCCATCTCTATATGGCGCTTGTTTTGTAGCCTTTCCTGCTCGATTTTAAACTTAATGCGTTCCTTTTTGAGCATGGAATAACGGTAATAAAACAGAATACCTACAATACAAATCGTATAGAAGAAATAAGCAATGGGAGTTTTATAAAATGGTGGTAAAATACTCAATTGCAATTGCGCATAATCTTCATTCCAGATACCATCGTTGTTAGAGGCTTTTACCTTAAAAGTATATTTTCCAGGATTGAGGTTTGTATAAGTTACTTTTCTGATATGGTCGTCTACATCTATCCACTGGTTATCGAAACCCTCAAGCATGTATTTGTACTTCACTTTATCTGGAATAAAAAAGTTAAGTGCTACAAACTCAATAGAAAAAACATTCATGGAATGCTTAAGGCTAATTTCATCAGTAGAAACGATTGATTTATCAAGAATTTGAAGCCCGTTTACCTCTTGCCCAACAGAAATGCTTCGGTTAAATATTTGAAAATCGGTAAAAGCTACATCTGGTAAATTGGTGTTGTATTTAATATTCTTTGGTTGGAAAAGGTTGTATCCATTTGGTCCACCAAAAATCAATTCTCCTTTAGAAGTTTTCAGTCTGGCATTTACATTAAACTCCATTCCCTGTAAACCATCTGCTTCGGTATAGTTATGAATTTCATATTCATATCTGCCATTAGCTGTTACTTGTACTGGTTTTATCTGGCTAATACCTGTCGATTTACTTACCCAAATTGCTTTATCGTCGTCTTCCAGAATACAATTCATAATGTCTTCTGGCAAGTCATCTTCTTCACTAAACCTTTTAACTGTATTATTAAATGGGTCAATTACGGTTAATCCTTCTCTAGTGGCAATCCACAATAAACCTCGCGAATCTTCATAAACCTCATTTACATTATTATTACTAATGTTGAAAGGCTCCTGATTTTCTAGGTTTGGATGATTTTGAAAACGACGCTTCTCTGTATTATAAAATACTACGCCCATGGCAGTGGCAATAAACATATTCCCATTGCGCATTTTATGAATGTTGGTAATAAACTCACTTGGTGGTGGAGTTCTACCAAGGTTCGGAATGGGCAAAAAAGAACCTTTTTCTTTATCGTATAGCACTATACCGCTTCCTAGAGTGCCAATCCAGATCATTTTATCATTATCTTGATTAATGCTCCAGATGTTATTGTTGGGCAAGCCAGAGTAGTTGTTTTTTGTAGTGATGAAACGGGTGAATTTTTTACCATCATACACATTCACTCCACCAGTAAAAGTGCCTATCCAAAGTAAGCCTTCATCGTCGATAAAAAGGTTTACAACTACATTGTTGCTCAAGCTATTTTTATCTTCAGGATCATTTTTATAGGTTGTATATTTTCCAGTAGTTCTGTCAAAATAAAACAATCCGCCACCATTCGTTCCTATCCATAAATTACCGGCAGAATCTTCTACAAAGCAGTTTACATCGTTGTATGGCAAGCTGTTTTCTTCTGAGGGTAAATGTCTATAATGTGGAAATTTATGGATGTTTTGATGGTAGTAGCAAATCCCGTTTTTGTAAGTGCCAATCCAAACGATGCCTTCTTCATCTACCAATAAATCTGTAATAGAGTTTTGTGAGATACTCTTCGGATTTTCAGGTTGATGAAATAGTGTTTGAATTGATTGTTTGTATTTGTCAAATATATCGATGCCGCCATGATCGGTACCAATCCAAATTGCACCGGCATTATCTTGTACTATTTTTTTTATCAGATTGCTACTTAGCTTTATTTCTTCGGAATTAACAGAGAAATGCTGCCACTTTTTTCTGGTTGAAGGATAGTAGTAAATACCATCATCATTTCCGTAAATCCAAAGATCACCTTCTCTATCTACAAATATTTTTGCATTGAGATTATCGGAAGTTAGCAGGTTAGAAAGTTGCCCATCGCGAAATAGCAGTTGGAAACCATGCCCATTAAAGCATTCTATGGTGCCATCTGTATATATATAATAGTAGTTTTTGCCATCGTGATAGAAGTCCGTAACATGTCCGCTGTATAAAAAAGACTCATTAAAAGGGTCTGAAAGCGTACCTGTTTTTACATCATACAGCACATAGTGTTGCCTGCTTGCAGTCTTTAACCAGACTTGCTTTTCTTTATCTATGTAAACCTTTTCTACTACCTCATTTTGTAAACCATTCTTATTTAATAGATCGGGCAGGCTTATAAAAGTATCGTTTTCAAAATTAAAAACACTGTAATACCAACGCATTTGAATCCACAGATTCCCCTCTGCATCTTCTTGCATATTTTCAATAAAATTATCTAGAAGGGAGGTTGAATCTTTATCGTTGTGGATATAATTTTTAAAACCAGAGCCATCAAATCTGCTTAAGCCAGACGAAGTGCCAAACCAAACAAATCCGCGAGAGTCTTTTAAAATGGAGGTTGTCTGGTTATTTACCAGCCCATCGTTATTGTTAATTCTAATAAAAGAATAGTGATGATCTTCAGCAATACCATGAGTGATAATTCCTACAGTGAATAGAAGTAGGAAGTATAAATGCTTAATCCAATATGATGTGTGTGTATGATTATGCATCTGTTTTTGGTATTTAATAAAGCATAAAGCTATTGAGTGCTTGTTACCTTTCAAAATAAACTCTAAAAGTTTGGCTGGAAGAAGGGAGTCTAGTTCTGTAAGGCTGTTAGTATTTAATGTGTCTGTTTAATTTAAATATAACTGTAAGTAATTGATACTCAAATTAAATGTGTCAGAATAAACAGATTTTGAAAGAGAGAGTCTCCTGATACAGGAAACTCTCAATAAATGATATGATTCTATTCTGATATAATCTCTTTAATATTTTATTAGCTTGGCTAGCTGCCAATTATTATCTGCGTAAACTTTAATTAGGTAAACACCTTTTGGCCAGTTTGTACCTAGTATAATGCTGTTAGAAAATGTGATTTCTTGAATTAGTTTTCCTTGTGAGGTGTAAACCTTAGCAACACCTTGTTTCACATTTTCTATTTGGAAATAATCTGTAAATGGATTCGGGTAGGTAAACATCCCATCTGCTGAAATCTCATCTCCGATTGCAGTTACATCTTCGTCGTCAGGATCTTCATCATCTGGATTTTGTACTACATCCTCATCTACTGATAAAGTATCTGTGCCTGATTCTGCAAAAGCAATTCCCCTACCTGCGGTAGACATATACACTCTTCCAAACACATTGTTATCTCCCAAAATCATAGAGGCATTGCCTAAACCTCCGTATTCGTGCGCATCATCATTAATTCTAAACCAACTCTCCCCCTTATCTGTAGAGCGATACATCCCCTCAATCTCATTTCTTTCGCCCCATACAAATAAGGTGGGGTAATCTGAGTCAGTTGTTGCTTTGCCCAAACCAACTGCTTGAGCATTTATGTTATCGATTGTTGTAGTTTCTCCATTTTTATAATGGCTGAGTCCGCCTGTGTTAAGCGCAACCCAGAAATCTGCGGTAGTATCTTGATTAACTGCTAAATGAGCAGAACCACTTGTGCCTATACTTGCTAGCTCTGTTACTTGTGGTTGTCCTTGGTTAGGATAATAAAACTTAAATATTTTACCTTTTGCACTGGAATAAATATAGAATGTTCTCGGCTCAATAGGATCAGCATAAGGATGACCACCACTTATAGAACCGTAGCTACTGTTCCAGAAATTACTCCAAGATGCACCCCAATCGGTTGTAGCATACATTTTATTGGTAACCGTTGTGCCGTCTTCGTA
>PBYL01000161.1 GCA_002729595.1 Thalassovita sp.
ATTCAAGATAATCTTTGTCTTCTAAATCACTCGGATTTTTTGTCCAGATTGGAGAAGTAGTATTGATTATATTACCATCGTATTCAATTTCGATTGGTAAGAATTTACAATATCTGTCAAGAATTTGCTTAAGCTTGAATTTATCGAGATAATCTTTAGATTCTTCATTTACGTGAAGTACTATATCTGTACCTCTGTCAGTTTTTTCAGCAGAAGTAATTTCAAAATCTGTAGAACCAGTACATGACCATTTTGCCGCTTCTGTACCTTCTTGATAAGATTTTGTAATGATATCTACTTTATCTGCCACCATAAAGGCTGAGTAAAAACCAAGACCGAATTTACCGATTATTTGGTTAGCATCGTCTATACCTTTAAACTTCTCAACAAACTCAGTTGCGCCAGAAAATGCAATTTGGTTAATGTATTTTTTGATTTCTTCGGCAGTCATACCAATACCTCTATCGCTAATGGTAATGGTATTTTCTTTTTCGTCGAGTACAACTTTTACTTTAGTTTCACCAACTTCTCCTGAGTATTCTCCAATTGATGCTAATTTTTGTACTTTTTGAGTAGCATCCACTGCATTGGAAACTAATTCTCTTAAGAAAATATCATGATCTGAGTATAGGAACTTTTTGATTATCGGGAAAATATTCTCGGTATTTACCGAAATGGTGCCTTTCTCTTCCATTTTTTTAGATTTTATATGCTGTACTTTTAATTTTTTCTAAATCTAATCGAATACTATTCCATAGGTGGCAAACTGCAATTTTGTCAGTTTTTAATGACAGATAATCTCTGATAGGTTATTTTTTTAACTTAAAGTAATATCTAGTGATGACGTATATGAGTCTTAACAGAAAAAAAGTCAGTAATAAGCCGGTGATACTAAATGGTAAAACATCAGTATAATATTTCTGATAAAATGTACTCTGTTGATTGAAACCAAAAATTCCCGGAAGAATATTGATACTCAATAATACAGCAAGCAATATGGCAAATATTTTAATTTCTCGCTTTATTATTTTTTGGTGTCTATTCATGCCAGGGCGGTAAGTTTCCATTGAAGCCATTTGTTAACAATAAAAGGTTGAAATATTTAATTTTAGTTAATTGGTTCTAAAAAACTAATCTACCTAGAACCATGTAATTTTTCTTACGTATGTAAACATATACTACTATACAATTTGTTCTAAAATTAAATACAAAACACTTCACAAGAACCAATCATTTTTCCTGCAGCTGAGCATAGTTCATCTTTTACTAGCTTAATTATCTATCAATAATCTATACATAACTATATGCTTCCTTATATTAATTTAATTGATATGAGGTATTGCACCGAATATCAGTATTTATCTGATAAAGCGACCGACTTACATTTCAGCATCAGCTTTGGAGCAATACTTACCTATAAAAAAATAATTAAACCGAGTTTTATTAAAGAGCTTTTTGGCGAAAAAGACAAAGTAGTTGTAATAGAAGAAAAAACTCAAAGCGTTACTTACGGGCTTAAGCAAGTAAGATGGTATAATCTTACTGAGCAAAAAAGAGCCTCTATCGAAGAAGAGATATTACTTAATAAACTAAAGCAAAGTGTAATTGATCCTGAAAACTTAAAGCAAGCTGCCTTAATTAGAAAAACAGGCGTTGTACAGGCTGGTAGTGGCAAGGAGTTTCCAGTAAGAAAAGTAGATGTAATTCTAGATACATTTCCTTAATAAAAGGCTATAGTTTTCTATAGCCTTATTCCGAAATTAAATGCGTGTAGTTCAGGAACTGTATTGTTTTTTGTGAAAAGTGGATTTAAATCGTAGTTAGCAAACAACGTAAACCAACCCCAACCAATCTCACCTCTTACACCATATCTAAATGGTTCTAGGTTGTAATTGCCACGGTCGTGGTCTTTTTGTGTGTCTCCCTCGTCGTTGTATTTAATTTTGGTGTAGCTGCCAAGTCTGTAACCGGCATAAGCACCAGCACTAATCTTAAACTTGTTTTTCACATAATACTGAAACATTACAGGTAGGTTCACATAAGATACTGTAAGCTTAGATTTTTCAAGATTAACCATTGATGGTTCAAAAGAAATCTCATCTCCAGTTTTTATTAACTGCACATTATTTTCAAACATAAAGTTTGTCCAAGAGAAGGTCATCCCACATTTAAAATAGAAAGCTTTTTTAGTTTGCTTACTCAGTCTGGTTCTAGACATAAGGTTTACCGAAATGTAGCGAGAACCCCAAGGTCTGGTTTCATAATCGGTGTTTTGTGGAATGCTACCATTATCAAAATAGCCACTAAGTCCCAGATCGAAATTCATGTATTGGTGCGTTCTTCTTTTCCATGATTCTTTATCTTTCTTTTCGATGCTGATAAAAGTATCTGGCCGCCTTACAAAAGTGAGTTTGTCATCGTCTTTTTCGTCTTTCCAAGGCATTTCTACTTTGTATGATGCCATATCGTCATTCACTTCCAAATAGCCGGATTCATTATAATGTGCAGAATCTACATAGGTGGCAACATTGGACATGAGTTCTTCGAAGTTGATGTTTTCTAGGTCGTTTACATCCTCCGTATTTTGTAGGTAGAAAATCATTTTACTGCCATTTCTACCAAAATTTATTATCACAGTGTCTGCTGTAACAGAACTTTGTTGGGCAAATACATTAATGCTTAAGCCCATAAGTAAAACCCATAGGTAAATGATATGCTTTTTCATATACTTTTAGTTTTGATTCTCTTCGCGTGTGTATTTCCGAAGTTTTCTAAATAATGTCTTAATAGGATTTTTTTGCTGTGGTGCAGCTTCTTGTCTGCTGTTATCAGACGGAGTAAGTGTAATTTCAACTTTTACACCTTTTCCCTTAGGTTTCTTTTTCTTGATCTTAGTTAGACCTTTCTTTTCTAAGGTGATTTCTTCTGGTATTACAGTTTCATTATTTTCAATTTGTTGATCAATACCAGATATTTCATTTTCCTGATCTTGATTATTAATAACAGTATTCTTTAAAGCAGCCTGATTATTTGAGTTTTGAATGTTTTCAATTGATTCTACTTCTTCAAATTGATTATTGAACTCCTCTTGTTCAGTCTGGCTTTCTGTGATAGATTCAGGTTTATCTTTTTCGATTTCTAAATTTTGTATAGCAGGTTTGGTCTCAATTATTTCTTGTTTTTCTATTGGCATATTTTCAACCGTAGAATGGCCAGAAAAAACAAAAAGAAATGATAAGACAACAATGCTGTAAAGTCCGTACTTGCCCCAATTATTTTTGCCACCTTTATTGTTGTTATTATTTGACTTTAGATGTTTGTCAAGTTTATCCCAAGCGGCAGCAGAAGGCTTTTCTTTGTAGTCGCCCAGCTTATCTTTAAAAATAGAATCGATATGTTGATAATTATCTGACATACTATATTTTCATGCTCTTTAGCTTATTTTCTCATATTTCTTAATAAGACCTTGTAAAAACTTTCTTGCTTTACTTAGCTGAGATTTTGATGTCCCTTCGCTAATATTCAGCTCTTTGGCAATTTCTTGATGGTTATAACCTTCTATGGCGTACATGTTAAATACAGTTCTATAGCCAGCAGGTAATTGGTGAACCATCTCTAATAATTCTTTTGCTTCTAAGCTTGTATCAGCTTTTATAGGCTCTATTTCTCCGTAAACTTCTTCGATGTCTCTACTAAAATTATTTTTACTATTTTTTCTCAGATACATCAGGCATTCATTTACCATTATTCTTTTTAGCCAACCTTCAAAACTCCCCTCTCCTCTAAATGTGTCAATTTTCTCGAATACCTTCATAAATCCGGCAACCATTACTTCTTCAGCAGTATCTCTGTCTTTTAAATATCTGATGCACAGGCCAAGCATACTATCTGCATATCGCTGATAGAGCTTTTGCTGCGAAGAATGCTCATTCTTTTTGCAGCCTTCAATTACTGTATGTTCATCAAATATTCTCAATACTGGTTATTCAGCTAATTATCTAATGCCAAATTTATATTTATACTTTCAGCTCAGTTTTACTTCAGAAAGTTATATAATTTTTAAGGGTTTGGAGCTAAGATGTAAGTACTTTAAGAAGGGTTGCCTGAAGAATTAAAAAAAATATTAAATTCTTAAAAAACTCATAGAAGAATTTACATTTTACTCAAACTTATAAAGCTCGCACCCTCACTAATTTTAAGCTTTATTGATTATACTTGAATAAAGAAAGCGAAATGGTTGAAGCATATTTCAGCTCATTACTTTCTTACTTATCGCATAATTATCAAACATTAAAACTCTGTTAGTGCCATGAGATTAGCAATTATTGATATGGGAACAAATACATTTAACCTGATTGTAGGTGAATTACAGGAAGATAGCCTGAGAGTAGTTTACCAAAACAGGATTTTTGTGAAAATTGGTAAAGACGGTATCAGTAAAGGACTAATTACAGATGATGCGATAGAGCGAATGATGAAAACATTAATTGAGCTTAAAAAGGATGCAGCAAGATTTAATGTGAGTGATATAACTGCAACAGCTACCAGTGCGATGCGTTCTGCAAAAAATGGGCAAGAGCTGGTAGAAAAAATCTACAATGAGCTAGGTATAACAGTAACTACCATCGATGGTGAAGAAGAAGCTCGATTGATATATACAGGTGTTAAAACAGCTTTAAATCTAAGTAAAACGCCATCGCTCATTTTAGATATTGGAGGTGGAAGTGTAGAGTTTATTTTAGCTGACAATGTAGATATTCTATGGAAAAAAAGCTTTGAGATTGGCGCACAAAGACTTTATGATAAATTCCATAACGATGACCCTATTAGTGTGAATTCAATTTCACATTTAAATGCTTATTTAGAAGATGTACTAGACGAAGTTTCAGACCAAGTACTTGCATTAAAACCTAAGACAATTATTGGTTGTGCCGGCACTTTTAGCACAATAAAAACCATTCATTGCTTGCAAGAAGGCACATTAGATAAAATTTCTATACCAGATTACCCAATGAGTATTGGATCTTATTTGGCAATTCACGAAGAAATTATCAGTAAAAATCTAGAAGAAAGAATTGCAATTCCTGGTATGCTAGAAGAAAGAGCCGACATGATTGTAGTGGCTTCTTGCATTGTAAGTTATTTACTCGAAAATTTTGCATTCGATAAAATCAGAATTACTACTGCGGCTTTAAAAGACGGTTTGCTTTGGGAAAAACTGAATGAAGTCGAATAGTATCAAAGTCAATTTATAATTAAGAAGATAAATAGCTGAATGAATATCTCTCCATTTATACTCGAAAGGTATTTTGCCGAGTATGAGTTTAATGTGCCATATCTTTTATGCTCTTCAGATTGCGAGTCTATCTCTATCAAAGACTTATTACAATTGGAAGAAGAAAGCTCAGAAAAGCTCGAAAATGTGTGGCTAGGTTATACAGAATCTCAAGGAGCTCCAAATCTATTAAAACAGATCGCCAACTTATATTCAAGTATAGATTCTAAAGATGTATTAACCTTTAGCGGAGCAGAAGAAGCTATTTATATTTTTATGAGAACCATGCTGCAGCAAGGTGAAAATATTGTTGTGCAGTCTCCATGTTATCAATCTTTGTTTGAAGTAGCAAAAAGTGAAGGCATTACTATTAAACAATGGAATATGGATAAAGACAATGGCTGGGAGCTAGATTTAAATGAACTCGAAAACTTAATTGATAGCAAAACAAAGGCTATTGTAATTAACTTTCCGAATAACCCTACTGGCTATTTGCCTTCAATAGAAAAGTACCAACAAATTGTAGATATCGCCAAAAGAAACGATCTTTTACTATTTTCGGATGAGGTATATAGGCTATTCGAATACAATGAAGCAGACAGGCTTGCACCTGCTTGTGATTTGTATGATAAAGCAGTTTCGTTAGGGGTTTTGTCGAAATCTTTTGGATTGGCAGGTTTGCGTATTGGTTGGGTTGCGTGTAAAAATCCAGATATACTGGAAAAGCTAAAGTGGTATAAAGATTACACTACCATTTGCAATTCAGCCCCATCTGAGTTTTTAGCCGAAATTGCCCTAAAAAATACCGATAAACTAATAGATAGAAATAAGCAGATTACTCTAGACAATCTGGTTTTGATTGAGGAATTATTTACAGAATTTTCTTCGATTCTAAGTTGGAATAAACCCAAAGCGGGTGTAATTGCATTTCCAAAATTTGATGAAGCTGTAGCTGAAAAAGTGAATTATCGCAAAATAGCTGAAGATTATGGTTTGCTATTGTTGCCAGGTTCTTGCTACGGATATCCTGATAATTATTTTCGAATAGGCTATGGCCGAAAAAATTTTCCTGAAGCCATAGCAGTATTTCGAAAATATCTGAATGAGAAATTTAATTAAAATGCTTTTATAGGTTATTCACAAAGAAGCGCATTTTACTTACAATTTCATCTTTACAATATGCTGGGCAAACTAAATAGCCAGGGTTTTCTTCGCTTGGCTTTTGACCGAAAGTAAAGTTTTCGCCAGTAAGATAAGTAAATGCATAACCTAATTCATTTAGAATTGCTTTTTCGGCAGTCCATTCCCATTCTGGAATAGAAGGTTCCATTATAATCGCAATATCGTATTTTCCAGTAAGGATGCTGTATAAACGAGAATCTGTTTCTTTTTTAATGTGTTCGTCTGCAATACCGATAGATTTTAGGAGCTTTAAATATTGCATTTCGTCTCCTGCATCTGGGTATCCGTATACCAAATCCTCAGTTTTTTTCATTTGGATTTTTGGCAATTCTTTAGTGTTACCTCCTTTAGTTAATTTAATTGGTTCTTCTAAAGTCATACTGAGGTAATAATCTTTTTTAGGATAGCTTACCACACTGGTAATTAATCCATCTTTAGGGTCAAAAAATGCTCCTCTAAAACTAAAACCACTTTTTTTGTTAATGTAGAGTTCAGAACCGCAGATTTCATCGATAATGAAATAACTCTCATGTCTTACTATTTCTTTGTGTTTAGATTGCTCAGAAATAAACATGTAATAAGGATAGTTTTCAGCAATTCTTTGGTTAATAAGCAAGTTTACTTCAGTATCAACTTCGCTTATTGCACTTCCATTTGGCAGTTTTTTTAATTCGTGCTCACTGTCGAATCGTTCCAACATCAGTTTTGAAACATCACTTGAAAGGTTATCAAGAAATTTCGCAAGACTCTTATAGTAACTTTGCATGGCCTACTAATTTGTTAGGAGAGATGTCTAAGATTAAAAAATAATTATATTGAATATACTAAAAAAATAGTATGTGAATTTTCAAAAATACTTGTTTACAGCTCACTTCCACACCTTTTACAAAATTTAGCATCGTAGTCATGTCCTTCTGCTCCGCAGCTTGGACAAGCTTGTGTCGTCATTTGTAAATCAGAATTCGTCTTTGCCAGTTCAACCGAAACTATACCCGTTGGCACTGCGAGAATTCCATAGCCCATTATCATTATAAAAGCTGCAATACTTTGTCCCATTACTGTTGAAGGAGCAATATCTCCATAACCGACAGTAGTGAGCGTAACGATTGCCCAGTATATACTTATTGGAATACTTGTAAACCCATTTTCTTCCCCTTCTACCAGATACATGATTGTGCCCATAATGACTGTAATACAAAGTACAGCTACCAGAAATACCGTGATTTTTCTACCACTTGCTCTTAATGCGGTTGTGAGTTGTTTGGCTTCGCCAATGAAATGGACCAACTTAAAAATCCTAAAAATTCTTACTAATCTTAATGTTCTAATAACTAGTAAAGAATGTGCTCCTACAATAAAGAAACTTAAATAAGTTGGGATTATCGATAACAAATCTACAATTCCGAAAAAGCTAAAAATGTATCTACTTGGCTTATACACTGAAAAAATTCGGGCAATGTATTCTAAAGTAAATAAAAAAGTAAAAATCCATTCAAGAACTTTGAGTGAGTCTCCATACTTTACTCTAATGGAAGTAACACTCTCTAATGAAACGATAATAACGCTAAAAATTATAATAAGTATTAAAGCAACATCAAAAGTTTTTCCCCAGAAGGTATCAGCTTCAAAAATTATTTCATGAACTTTGCTTCTCCATTTGCTTAATTCTGTTTCATTTTTATTCATCTGATGTGAAATTTTGAATTAATTTAGATTGTTCAGAATTAATGATGATTGAAAATTATAGAAATATTTTTTTATGATAAAAAATTCTTCCTTCCTGCTGCTAATAATCATCTTCTTTTTACAAAAAGTTTATTCACAAAATGATATACCTCTGGGTACATGGAGGAGTCATACTTCTTATTCGGATGCCAAACTGGTAGAAAAAGCGGGAGATAATATCTATTGTGCTTCTGGGCAAGGCTTATTTAGCTATAGTTTAGAGTATAATGATATAGAAGTTTACTCTAAATTGAATGATTTAAGTGATGCCTCAGTTGCTGCACTGGCTTATTCAGCTAATTATAATACATTAGTTATAGGCTATGCGAATGGAAATATTGACTTATTTACTGAGGATGAAATTATAAATGTAAGACTCATTATTAATTCAGATTTTAGAGATAAAAGCATTAATAATGTATTTGTAAATGGGCAATATGCTTATATCTGTACTGCATTTGGAGTCGCTGTTTATGATTTTGCGAACGAAGAAATAAAAGAGACTTATTCTGAGCTAGGCAATGGAGGTGAAGAAATTGAAGTGTATGATGGCGCAATTAGCGGAGATAGTATTTATTTAGCAACTGCAGAAGGAGTAATTTCAGCATCATTATCTGAGAACACAAACAGACTAGACTATACAAACTGGAATAACATTTTTCCCGATAATCAACTCGATATACAGCAAATTGAGACATTTAAAAGTAACGTTTATTTTACTGTAGAAGACGAAGGTTTATATGAATACAATCAGTCAGTAGCAGTGCAATTAGAAATTGCTCAAGGCTTATTTTATAATAGCTTAAGCAGTACAGAAAATTATTTATTTCTGAGTGTAGAAGGGATGTTGTATCAAATAGATACAGATGGAAATACAGAGGTAATTGAAACAGATTTATTATTGAACCCGCAGGGGGTGACCGAAGATGAGGAAGGTAATTTGTACATAGCCGATAATAGTAATGGTTTATTGCAAATGGCAAATAATACTATCAATAGCATTACCCCTGCTGGTATTGGTGAGGCAGAAGTTTCAATATTAAGTGATGCAGGTAATAGAATTTTAGCTTTTCAAGCTGCATTTACTGAAAGTTCTTATAACCCACTAAATAATTTGGGTAGTTTTTCAGAATTTACCGAAGGCGGCTGGAAAGTTTACAGTGCTGATGAAAATCTGAATGCCACACTTTTACCTGAAGTAACAGATTTATATAGCACTACCTATAATTTTAATGATAATAAAATATACATAGCCTCATTTGGTAATAATATTTTGCAGTGGGACTTGGCAACAGATAGTATCACTAAGCTTCAAAATACACCCTTTTTAGCTTCTGGTTTTCAAGGTGAAATTTCTGGAGTTTCTATAGATGCCAATGGTAAACTTTGGGTAACAGTTTACGGAGTGAGCTCGTCAAGTCCATCTGTTTTTTTATTAAATGAGGGGCAATGGAATTCTTTTTCAGTTTCGGAAAATGTAGGTAGATATCCATTAGGAATAATCTCAGATGATTTTGGAAACGTGTGGATTAAGTTATCAACAGGACTCATTATAATGGATGAAACTGGAAGCTATGCCTATCTGAATGCAAATAGTTCAATCAATCCATTACCTAATTCAGAAGTACTTTCTATGGCTAACGATAAGGAAGGTCAGGTTTGGATTGGCACAGCAGAAGGAGTAATTGAGTTTTTTGCAACAAGTGTAGATAACATCAAGCAAGAAACGGTGTCTGCATCTCCAGTTTATGAAAGTTATTTGCTTTTAAAAGATTATGAAGTTACTGCTATAGCCATAGATGGTGCTAATAGAAAATGGTTTGGTACAAAAAATGGCTTATGGTTATTTAATGATGATGGAACCGAGCTAGTTGAGTTTTACGATGAAGATAACAGCCCATTGTTTTCTTCAAATATTTTAGATGTTGCCATAGAAGATGAAACCGGAGAGGTGTTTATTGCAACTGATGAGGGTTTACTTTCTTATAGAGGTTTTGCCACAGAAGCTAGTCTTAATTACGATCAGGCAAAAATATTTCCTAATCCTGTAAGAGAAGATTTTGATGGATATATCAGTATTAGTGGTTTAAGCTATAATGCAAGTGTAAAAATTACAGATATCAGTGGTAAACTCATTTGGGATACGGTAGCCAATGGAGGTACCGCCAATTGGGATGCTCGAAATTACAATGGTGAAAAAGCTAAAACAGGAATTTATTTGGTATATGTAGCTTCAGAATCTGGTGAAGATGTATTTCAAGGAAAAATAGCTGTTATTGAATAAGGTGTCTTTGAACTAAACTTTCTGTTGGATAAACTCTTCGTGTAACTTTAATACTTGTGGTAAAATCATTTCAGTATCATCGTTTGTGATAATAAAGTCAGCTAGTGGGATTTTCTCATCATCACTCATTTGCTTATCCATAATGGCCAACACCTGAGCTTTATCTCTATGTGGATCTCTTTTTAAAACCCGATCTATTTTTATTTCTTGAGGAGCAGTAACTAGAATAGTTTTATCTAATGTTTTATAGATACCTGCTTCAAAAATTAGTGCAGCTTCTTTTAGCAAATATTTTTGATTCTGATTTTTTTCAACCCAATTCTGAAAATCTTTGCCAACAGCTGGGTGAGTTAGAGAACTAAGCAGTTTTAATTTCTCTTTGTCGTGAAATACATTTTCTGCCAAGTATTTATTGTTTACCTGACCATCTGGTAAATAGGAGTTTTGGCCGAAGTTCTTTTTTATCTCATTTATTAGATCTTCACTATATCTCATTAGCCATTTTGCACGAGAGTCTGAATCATAAACCGGTATACCTAATGACTTAAAGATTTTGCAAACTACGCTTTTACCAGAGCCAATCCCTCCAGTAATTCCGATAATGAGTGGCTTATTTTTCAAGAGTAATTTTGAATTTATCTGGCGTCCAATTGTATTCCATAAAATAAGGAGGGACTACTATTTTAGGTTTAATTGTAGAATCGTTTCTATCCATTAAGTTGTAATCTAGTAGAACTCTTAATGAGTCTCTAGGCATATACTGTTCGTTCTTTTCAATTAAATAAGAAATTACAGCAGTACCAGGATCTACAGTTACATCTGCACCTTTAGGGAAATTATCAAGCTCTAAACCTACATTAATATTTCTTCTTTCAAACTCTGCTACGCTAAAACTGATTTTAACCTCTTTGGTTAAAGGGTTTAGAAAGTTTGAGGTGATAAAGTCTAGCGAAATATTTTCATCAATATCACCATCAATTTCTTTTTTATTTAAACTTAGAGTAATTGTGTCGTCCATTTGCTGTAAAATGGAAGATGCTCCCTCTATTTCAACATCTTGAGGTTCAAGCTCTACTGGAGTGGTTATATAAAAACCTGGCTCTAAAGAAATTTTTTCTTTGCTTATAGCGAGCTGAACTGTTTTAGTTGATAAGGTATCGAACTTAAAGAAAAGAGAGTCTTGTAAAATATAGTTTACTTGTAACTCTTTGAGCTTTGAGGTAATTCTCGAAACGAGGCTATTGGTGGCTATAAAGTTTGTATTTACAGCCATATTAATGTTTTCAAATGAGATTACTTCGGCAGAAAATTCTGGATTTACAGTGCTCTTAAATAAATCCCAGCCATTGCCAGTTACATTTACTACAAGGTCAGAAGGAGGATCTTTTAGAATAACAACTTTATTGTTGTCGTAATCGAATTGTAAGGGTATTTTAAGGTCGTAGTTATGTTCGTCGTTAAGCTCGTTAAATAACCAGAAGGTAAAAGAAGTAAAAAAACAAATTCCTATAACCCTCCAGTCCCAGTCTTTAACTGAAGCAAAGTATTCTTTAAAAGCCGGTGCAAATTCGTTAAATTTATCTACTACCCTGTTAGGCATATTATTGTAAAAAAAGAAGCCGGAAATTAATCCGGCAATTTAAAAGATTTAAGCTTCTTTTTTACTTACAGTGGCAGAGTTTTCAAAAGAAAGAGAGCTTTTTTCCATTCTCACTTTCACTCCTCTGTCTACTTCAAGTAATACGGTATCTCCCTCAACTGCGGCAATTTTACCATGCATACCTCCAACTGTTATTACCTGATCACCTTTTTTTATAGAGTCGGCAAACTCTTTTTGTTTCTTTTGTTTTTGTTGTTGCGGTCTGATCATAAAAAAGTAAAAAACTACGACCATACCTACTATAAATATCAGGTTTATCATCTGGCTATTTCCAGCATCAACCTGTAACAAAATCGCTGCTATTCCCAACATGTTTATTTATTAATTTAGTTAAATTTAGCTGTAGCGAGCCCTAATTAGCTGTTAGGCTGTGTTTTATAAGGACCATCTACTTCACTAGAGCTATCTATTTTACATTTGATAGAAACTACATCAGTTCCACCATCAACATTAGCATAGATAGTTACTCTTTTGTTAATTACACCAGCTTTTCCAGCACTGTTAAATTGCACTAGAATTTCGCCACTTTCACCTGGTCCAACTGGGTCTTTAGTATACTGTGGAGTAGTACATCCACAAGTTGTTTTAATATCAGAAATCATTAAAGGAGCTTCACCAGTATTTTTAAATTTAAATACATGTTTTACTACTTCACCTTTAGCAATTGTTCCGAAATCATGAACAGTTTCTTCAAACTCGAAATTGGCGTATTTTTTATCCGCTTCAGCTTTTGAAGCTTCTGTTTTTGGTGCAGATTCAGAAGAAGATACTGCTGTTGTTTCTTCAGATACACCTGTTTTCTTGTTTTCGCAACTTACAAATGCAGCTGCAAAAGCAAAAGCTATAAATAAATTAAGAACTTTTGACATAGCTATTTATAAATTTAAACTGTTTAAAAAATCTTATGATTCGTTTGCTTCTTTTTCTTGCTTAGGAACAATTTTGCTTCTTAGTGCATCAACCTCTTTTTTGAGTTGCTCAGCCTGTTGTATCGCATCCGCAATCACTTTTTCACCTTCAGACTTAGCCATGCTTATAGGTTCGCTTTTGCCCTCTAATAATTCGTCAATAATTTCTTGTAACTTATCAGAGTATTTATCTAGGGCAAAGTTTAATTTATCTCTGGTGTTTTTTCCTTTGTCTGGTGCATATAAAATACCTAATGCTGCACCTACAATAGCACCAGTTAAAAACGATATAAAGTTGTTTCCTCCACCTTTGCTCATTATTAAAAAATTTTTATTTCCTGAAATTAAGATTTTACTTGTTATCAATCAAACCTCTACCAGATTTCTTTAGTTTTCCTTCATCAGAAAGCTTTTTAGAAATTTCGTCTAGCATACCGTTTATGTATTGCCCACTCTTTGGTGTACTGTAACTTTTAGAAATATCAATGTATTCGTTGATTGATACTTTAACCGGAATATTAGGGAAATTCATCATTTCGCAAATAGCCAGTTTCATTAATATTTTATCAATTATAGCAATACGATCTGCAGACCAAGTTTTGGTTTTTTCTGTAATTAGTTTTTCATAATAATTTTCTTCCAACAGATATAGTTCAAACAATTGTTGAAAGAAAATTCTGTCTTCTTCCCAGTTTCTGGAAAGTAAAAATAGCTCAGCATCTTCGCAAGCTCCTTCTTCCACAGATTTAATGGTATTAATGAGCATGCTTTTTAAAATGCTTTTATTTTCTGCCCAATTAATATCATCTTCTTCAAAATGTGAAAGTACAATTTCATTTTTAAAGAGAAAATCTCTTACCAGAATTCTGAATCTTAATCTGTCTCCTTCAAAATTATGTTCCTGCTCACTAAGTTCAGATAGAATACCTTCTTCCTTATAAAAAAGTTTATGCCATCTCTTAGCAATTACAGGATCCCACTTTAATTCTTTAGTAGCTATAAGCTTTTGCAGTTTTGTGCTACGTAACAAACAAGATATTACTTTATTAGAAGTAAATATACCTGTAGGTTTATCTAAAAGCACCATTTCTTCGAAAAACCTTAGAAACATTAAGTAGCGATCATAGATGCTTTCGGCTTCTTTCACCATTTTTCTTTTATGGTGTGTATAATCGTTGTTTCTTTTAGTCTTATAAAAATGAATGACTTCGTTGGCGATTTCCTTGCTTTTATCTGAAAGTAAAGATGTATTTACTTCAACTGTCTCATCGGGAAAAACCGCGTTTTTAAATATCTGAGTGGCAATATCCTCTTCAACTTTCATTCTTGGCGCTTCAGTTTTGCCTATCATATTTAGTTCAAACCTAAAGTCTTCACTCATTTTCTCTAAAGCCAGATAGAAATCAGATTCTTCATTCTGTTTGAAAGCATAAATGCTTTGCATGGCTTTTATTCTAAGTAATCTACGGTTCAGCATGCTTTTATGAGTTTGTTTGCAAAGTTAGGTATTTGCTATGTAACAAGGAAAGGATTACAATAATCTGATAAATATTGAATATTTTCTTTTGTAATAAAATACGCTCTAAAGGGAACAAGCTGGATTAATAAATGTTATTGTCTGGAATTAACAGAGAATTGTCTTAGAACTGTTAAGTGAGTGTTTATGGGATTTATATTAGATCAATTAATGTTTTTAATATATTAATTCATCTTTAAATTTTCCAATATCGGTAATTCTACTCATTATTTATAAAACAACTGGTAGAATTTATTGCTTATATTTCCGTAGTTCTATTTTGAGAATATTATTAAAAACAGTTTAAGGTAGACTTATTTTGGCATTATATGTGTCAATTTCATAATATATTTTAGATGTATGAAACCTACTAAAAATCTTATTTTTCTCACTTTGAGCTTCATTTTTTTTCAAAGTTTTGCAGTAGCTCAAGATCAGGTTGTGGCCAGTGCAAGAGAAGCAATAAGAAGTGGAAATGCAGAAAAACTAGCGACTCATTTAAATGAGCCGGTTGAGTTAAATGTGAAAAATCAGAAAAAAAATTATAATAAAGTTCAGGCAGAAATAATCTTAAAAAAGTTTTTTGAGGAGAATCCTGCCAGAAGTTTTGAGTATGATCACAACACAACTTCCAGAGGTGGACTCAAATTTATGATTGGTACTTACACTTGTACAAATGGTAAATACAGAGTGCACATGTTAATTAAGGAAGAAAATGGAATGTATAAAATAGATATGTTAGACATAGTGAAAGAGTAATGTAAGATATTTACCAGCTATGTGGAGAAGGCACTGAGAAATCGGTGTCTTTTTTTATTTTTGCATATGTAATAACAGCCAGAGATATGTATAATTATTTATCAGAAGAGAATATAGACAGGTTTATAGCAGCAGCACTACAGGAAGATATAATGGATGGAGACCACTCTTCTCTGGCATCGGTGCCTGCACAGGCTCAAAATACGGCTAACTTACTTGTAAAAAGTGAAGGTATAATTGCTGGAGTGGCTTTAGCTGAAAAGATTTTTAATAAAGTTGATAAAGATTTATCTGTAGAAACTTTTGTGAAAGATGGAGATAAAGTAAGCTTTGGAGATATTGCTTTTAAAGTTTCTGGCAAGGCTCAATCTATATTGAGTTCCGAAAGATTGGTTTTAAACTGCATGCAGCGCATGAGTGGTATTGCTACTTATACAACAGAGCTTAACCAATTAATTGCAGGTACAAATGCGAAATTGTTAGATACCCGAAAAACAACTCCTAACTTTAGAATTGCAGAAAAGTGGGCAGTTAAAATTGGTGGAGGGCAAAATCACCGTTTTGGTTTGTTTGATATGGTAATGCTAAAGGATAACCATGTAGATTTTGCTGGCGGTATAGAAGCAGCTATTAATTCTACCGTAGCATATCTAAAAGAAAATAATCTTTCTCTTAAAATCGAGATTGAAACCAGAAGTTTGGAAGAAGTAAAAGAAGTAATGCGAGTAGGTAAAGTGGACATTATTATGCTTGACAATATGTCACCTGAAATAATGTCACAAGCTTTAGAAATAATTGATGGTGAATATGTAACCGAGGCATCTGGCGGAATTACAGAAGAAACCATAAGAAAAGTGGCCGAAACAGGTATAGACTACATATCAGTTGGTGCTTTAACACACTCTGCACCAAGTTTAGATATGAGTTTAAAAGCAGTTTCTTAATAAAAAATCAAAGAATTTAGTTTACAGGTATTAGTTTTGCCAAATCAATCTGGCAAGCTTTAGCAAGGTTAAAATTTTAGGTTTGGAGCGGCTTTTTATAAAATTTAGAAAATGACAGTAAAAACAAAAAAATACCAGTTAGACAACAAAACTTATATTTCTATAGCTTTAAAAAATGTAATGCTGGAATTTTGGTGGGTGTGGATAATACCAGTGGTAATTATGCTCATTCCAATTTTTGTTGAAGGTGCTTTCGGCTGGTGTTTAGGTATTTCAATTACATTAATCGTTTTATATGTTTTATTTTGGCTAATTCAGTTTGCCGGAGTAACACAATTGGAACAGAATAAGATTTTATTTGAAAAGCTTGCTTACGAAATTGACAGCAGGCATATAATGATTAAACTGGACAGTAAAAGAGGTATGCCAGTAACTTGGGATACAGTTAAAAAAGTAAAGAAGGGAAATGATTATTTCTTGTTCTTCTTATCGAAAGTTCAGTTTATTTATTTGCCCAACAAAGTTTTTAGAACCGACAATGATGTTAAGTTTGTAGAGACTATTATTAAAAGAAAAAAACTACTTTAAACAAATATTGCTTTTTAAAGCATAATGGATCAAAATATACTACTAGTAATAATATCACTCATTTTTTCAGGATTCTTTTCTGCGATTGAAATAGCTTTTATATCTGCTAATCGCTTGCATTTAGAGTTATTGCGGAAGAAAAACACCTTAGCAGGAAGAATTGTTGCTAAGTTTGTTGACCGTCCATCCTATTTTATTTCAACCACATTACTGGGGAATACTGTTGCACTGGTAGTATATGGTTATTATTTCGCTTTAATATTAGAGCCTTCTTTAGAAGCACTTTTACATAGTTCCTTCCCCTTACTGTCGGAAAATACTTTACTTACACTAGTTCTAATTCTTCAGACAATTTTGTCTACATTACTAGTGTTGGCAACTGCTGAGTTTTTACCAAAAAGTCTTTCTCTAATTAATCCAGACGACTTTTTAACAGCGGCAGCCATTCCAATGAATATTATCTATAAACTTTTGTATCCGATAGTATTTGTAATAGATTGGCTTTCAAAACAACTAATTGCAAAGCTGTTTAAACTGGAATATAAAGAAGTAAAACCTGCATTTGGTCTTACAGATTTGAACATTTACATAGAAAGAGTAAATAATGTAATTGCAGGCAACGAAAGTGAGGCAGATGGAAACCCTGAGGTTAACAAAGAGATTTTTAGCAATGCATTAGAGTTTAAAAAAATAAAGGTTAGAGATTGTATGATTCCTAGAAAGGAAATTGTAGCAATCGAGTACGAAGATGATATAGAAGAGCTTTCTGATGCATTTACTTCTAGCGGACATTCAAAAATTCCAGTTTACAAAAAGTCGATTGATAATATAGTTGGTTATTGCCATCACCTTGAGCTATTTAAGAAGCCACAAAGCATTGCCAGCATTATGACGGACATTATCATTGTGCCAGAAACGATGCTAGCTAATGAGCTAATGGTGAGGTTTATTAGTGAGAGAAAAAGTATTGCATTGGTTGTAGATGAGTTTGGAGGAACATCTGGTATTGTAACCATCGAAGATATAATAGAGGAGATTTTTGGTGAGATTGAGGATGAGTATGATGACTTAGAAGGTTACAAAGTAAAAAGACTGGATGATAACAATTTCCTTCTAAATGCAAGAAACGAAGTTGACAGACTAAACCAAGAATTTAACTGGCAAATTCCCGAAGGTGATTATGAAACACTAGGTGGTTTTATATTATATCTACATGGAGATATTCCAGAAATTGGAGATCAGATAGATGCAGGTCATCTACTTTTTACCATAAAATCTATGGAAGATGCCAGAATCGATATGGTACAACTTACTGTAATTGATAGAGAGAAATCTAATTAAGTTTTATCATCACCTTAAAATATTTAAATCAGTTAATTTATATCTCGAGAATTATCTGATTATTTAGAAACCTCTGAATCGTATTATAACCAATAGCGGAGTGCTCATGAAGAAGATTTTGATTATTCAGACTGCATACATTGGTGATGTAATATTGGCAACCCCACTTATAGAGAATCTAAAAAAGCATTTTAATGATGTAAGCTTAGACTTTTTGTTGAGAAAAGGCAATGAGTCTTTGCTAAAAAATCATCCTGTTATAAACGAGGTTTTAATCTGGGATAAGAAGAAAGATAAAAACAAAGGTCTTTGGAATCTCGCAAAGATTATAAGAAAAAGAAAGTACGATGCGGTAATCAACTTGCAACGCTTTCTATCTAGTGGTCTCATGGTGGCATTTTCTGGTGCTAAAAAAGTAATTGGCTTTGATAAAAACCCAATGTCGTTTATGTTTTCAGATAAGTTACCTCACTTAATTGGAGAAAAAACTCAAACTGGTTTTGTGCACGAAACCCAACGAAACCTTTCTTTACTATCGCCTCTTGGTATTAAAAATATAGAAGATCACAGACCAAGGTTATATCCATCGCTTTCAGACAGAGAAAAAGTAGCTATTTATAAAGAAGCTAGCTATATCTGTTTAGCTCCTACATCGGTTTGGTATACCAAGCAATTTCATAAAGAAGGTTGGATAAATTTTATTAAAAACCTCGATTTTGATGGTAAGATTTACCTTTTAGGAGCTTCATCAGATTTTGATGCTTGCGAATCAATTATAAATGAAGCTGGTAAATCAAATGTGGAGAATTTGACTGGTAAGTTGAATTTGTTGCAATCGGCAGCTTTAATGGAAGGAGCTTTGGTCAATTTTGTGAACGATTCGGCACCTATGCATTTGGCTTCTTCGGTAAATGCACCTGTTTGTGCTATTTATTGCTCTACAGTTCCCGATTTTGGTTTTGGTCCCTTAAGCGAATTTTCTGAAGTGGTGGAGGTAAAAGAAAAATTAGATTGTAGACCTTGTGGTTTACATGGTTACAAAGCTTGCCCTCAAAAACACTTTTCATGTGCAAAAGACATACAGACTACTCAACTACTTGAGGTGTTTGAAAAAGCCAAAGCATACCAAAACTAATTACCTGTAGCTTTTTCAGAAAGAATTTCTTTATAAATTTCGAGTGTTTTTAAGGCTGTTTGCTCCTTGCTAAAACTTTGTAAGTGTTGATAAGCGCCTGCGATAAGTTCTGCACGTAAATTGGCATTAGCTAATAATTCATTTACATTTCTAGCTAAATTCTCAGCATCTTTTATTGGTGCAAGCATTCCTGTTTTCTTATGTATAATCATTTCTGGAATACCACCAGCAGCAGTGGCAACTACAGGTACTTTAGCCGCGAATGCATCAAGAATGCTAGTTCCTAAACCTTCGGTTTCAGAAGTCATCAAAAACATATCTAAAGCAGGTAAAACTTCTGGAATGTTATTGATAAATCCTGTAAGGGTGAAATGTTCGCTTAGCTGCTTTTTTTGAATGTAACTTTCTATTTCTTCCTTGAGTTTGCCTTTGCCTATAATACAGAAATGCAGGTTTTTATGCTCTTTCAATAGAATCTCGGCAGTATCTATAAATGTAAAGTAATCTTTGTGAGGAGCTAGGGCAGAAGTATTCCCAATAATTATTTTATCAGTAGGAATATTAAACTGTGTATGTAAGATAGATTTATTTACACTTTCTGGATGGAATTTATCGATATCAATGCCACTATGTACAGTTACAAGCTTAGTGCTATCTTTTATCCCTTTGGCGGTAATATTTTTTATGGCATCTGAAACACAAATGATTCTTTTGATGCCTTCGAAGTTGTATTTAAATTGAGATAACATCCCTTGTTTTACAGGAAAATCAACCCTTCTACTAAGAACTAAATTTGCTTTTGCACCAAGTAAAGTGGCTATAACACCAGCACCATGAGATTTGCTGCTGTGCATATGTAAAATATCAGCTTGAAACTGATTGCAGATATTTTTTATTTTGAGTGCTGTACCTGGAGCGTATTGGTGTGAGAAGTTTATTGCTTTGTAAGGGATTCGCTCTTGAGTGCAGAAATCTTCAAAAGGACTCCCTTTTTTGCAAGCAACCATTACATCTACATTCAGTTTTTGCAGCTCGGTTAATAAGTAAGCTATTTGTTGCTCTCCTCCTCTCCAACTGGCTTCTGAACTTAAATGCAATACTTTCATTTTGTTTTTACCTTCGGTTTATTAATGACTTAGCAGTAAATTAATGCCACGAAGGTAAAAAGCTTTTTTAATGTAGTTACCGGAATGATAAATTTTATTTACTCTTCAAAGTCTTTTTGCACAGAAGCTTTTTTCATGGTTTGGCTAATCATTTGGAGTGTAGCCATGTGCATTTCTGCTTCATTTACATAAGTGCCATTAGGGTTATTTGTAATGTAATCTCTAAAAGCATCCATAGTACCGATAGCGCGTGTTTTTACCCAAGCTTGATCTTCAGTAGCAATTTTGGGTTTAATCAGCTTTTCTACCGGTTTTGGTTTCATACTATTTAGCTGAGCTTTAACAGATACTACTTCTGCCAACAATTCTTTGTGCTTAGTAAGATGTTCTGAGTTTTTCTCTTCCAGATTAAAACATCTTTCATTGGCTTGTAAAAGCAGCTCTTTTAAATTCTGGTTTTCGCTTCTAAGCTGGTTGATTAAATTATCTTTTTCTTGTTGGTTAAACTTTTCAGCATGTAGTGTTTTTTCATGCTTTACCATTCGCTCAGCCAGTTGCTCTTGAATAATGTTAAGCAAGCTTATGGTGTTTTCTAGCTGATCTATTTGCTCTATATGATCTTGTTTTTCAAGCTCATAACTAGAGATAATCAATTCCTTTTCTCTCTCGCTTTCAGCTATTATTTCTTTATTCTCAAGTTTTAGTTGCTCAAACTCTAACTGTAGAAGAGATAATTTTTCTTGAAGCATATCAATTTTAGAAACTTCTCCTTCAGTATCTGCCTGACTAGTATCAGATGGAAGTTGAGAACTTAATTTGTTTTCAAGACTATTCAATTGTAAATCTTTTTCTTTAAGTTGTTTTTGAAAGTCGAGCAAGTCTCTTTTTAGATCATCTAAATCAGTTTTTTCTTGCTCCATAGCTTTTTTCTGTAGTTGTAACTCAAACAACATTTCAGATTTCTGGTCTTCTAGTAATCTATAGGTTTTACCTACTTTTTCAGCAAAAGCATCTCTTTGTTTCTGGTCTTCTTCCTTTTCAGTTATAAAATCCTGAATGGCCTCTTCAAGCTTTTGCTTTTCGTCTTTTAAAACATCTTGCTCTTTTAATTTGATATTTTGCTTAAACAATTCTTCCGCTTGTTTTTTGTATTTACCAGCATCAAAAAAGTCTAAGTATAATTTGTAGGCAGATGGAATATTAGAATCTTTTATTTGTTGCCAGAAAGCATCTTCTAACTTCCCTTTTTCTTCTTCAATAACATTATTTAGAAGATACTGATAATCTTCGTTGTATTCGTTAAAATGATTATGTGGGTCATTTTCATGCTTTACATAATCATGATTAATAGAAAAATGATTTTCTATTTCTGAGAAATTAAAGATTGATGTTTCAGCAATTTCTCTAATCGGAATAGCATCATTAATTACCTCTTCTTTTAGCTTTTGCTCACTTTTTTGTTTTTCAGAAAGCTGTACGATTGGTAATTTATATTCTTCTAGTTGAGATAGAAACTCTATGCTTTCATCCACCCACGTTTTAAAATCTAAATTTTCTTTAGAGGCAATGTACTTCATTAAAACCTCTGCTAGAGAAGAACTTAAAACAGTATTGTTATTTTGATAGATATATGTCGAAGTGGTATTCTCAGGTGAATTAGCGATGAATTTTATATCTGAGAATTCTTTTAATAATTCCTCTATTCTAAGCTGTGCGTCATTTGCAGGGCATAGCTGAATATCTTCAGAAAAATAGATGGTATCTAAAACTACACAGGTATTTGATGTTTTAGATTCTATATCTTGAAGCAGTGACTTAAGGTTAATGCTTTCGGCAAAACCAGTTTGTTTTGGCTTGTAAACAGGTAAGTGTAACTCTCCATTTTTATTTAATAGCACACCAGTAATATAAATAAGTGTATTACCAGTAAAATCATTCGAATTTATAGATTTTGCAAGTTCGTCAATACTAAAAGGTGCATTGTGCAAACAAAGCTTACGATTGTTTTTTCCTTCTGAATATAGATCGTAAATCTGCTTAGAACTTCTGCTCACTTCCTTAATTCTGAAACTACCTTTAGAAGCTGGTAATTGATCTGAAGAAATTAGTAAAACATTACTGCAATCGGAAACGAAAAAATTATGCATGTTATCTAGTCGAAAAAAATTAAATATGGACTGGCTACACTGCTTAGTTTATATAGCGCTAAATAGATTAATTGGATTATTTAAGGTATCAGTCGTTTAAAAAATGTTTTTTGGGGCATAACGAAAAAGTACTCAAAAATGTATGTGTAATCTGTGATAGAAGTTAAGAATATGTGAGGTTACAATTAATATGAAAATATTTCGTGTTGAAGATTACCAAATAGAGTAGATGCACTTTTTAAGTACTTTTTAATGGAAATACCTATTCTTTCAGATCTTACACTGATTCTCGGAATAGCAGTGATGGTGATTTTAGTGCTTCATCGTATCAAATTACCATCAATTATTGGCTTTCTAATTAGTGGTATCATTTGCGGGCCTTATGCACTTCATTTAATAAACTCAGAGGCTGAGGTGGAAACACTTTCAGAGATTGGGATTGTAATGTTATTGTTTACAATTGGCTTAGAGTTTTCTGTCTCTGGATTAGTAAAATTAAGAAGAGCGATATTTATAGGAGGCTTACTCCAATTGGTGTTAACTATTGGTGCATTTACAGCGCTTTCCTACTACTTTAGTTACGACTATTTACCCATAGCACTTTTCTTAGGCTTTGTTTTCAGTTTAAGTAGTTCTGCCATTGTACTAAAGTTGCTTCAGAATAATGGTGATATCAAAAGAGAGCATGGCAAAGTAATTTTGGCTATACTGATCTCTCAAGATATTGCTGTAGTGCCCATGATGCTTACCTTTCCGCTATTGACGGGTATGGCAGAAGATTTAATGACAGAGGTACTTGTTTTAGCAGGTAAAATTGTGGGAGTGTTTATTTTCATTGTGGTAAGTATGAAGTTTATTATACCACGTCTGCTTTACCAAATTGCTAAAACCAAGAGCAAAGATTTGTTTATTGTAGGCATAATGGTTTTATGCTTTGCTATTGCATGGGTAACTTCAGAAGCGGGGCTTTCTTTAGCATTAGGAGCTTTTCTTGCTGGTTTAATGATTTCCGAATCGAAATATGGCTACGAAGCTGCAGGAATTATTTTGCCTTTTAAAGAGATTTTTACAAGTATATTCTTTGTGTCCATCGGAATGATGATGGATTTAAATTTCTTATGGCATAACCTATTATATGTGTTGTTGTTTACCGTACTCACCATGTTTATTAAAGCATTAATTGGTGGTATAGCAGCAGCAGCATTAAGAAAACCTCTAAAGACTGTTTTACTTACGGCGATTAATATTTGCCAGATAGGTGAGTTCTCTTTTGTATTAATTAATTCAGGTTCAGAGTTTGGCTTATTACCTATCGAAATACATCAGTACCTGTTAGCTGTGGCCATTTTAACTATGGCGATTACACCAGTATTAATGACTTTCGACCAAAAAATCTGCAACGGAATTATTAAAATTTTGCCAGTGAGCAAAAGAATGAAAGTGAAGTTTTTTGGTATTCCCGCTAAAAACTCAGCTTACAATATAGAGGAGTTAAAAGATCACATCGTCATTATAGGATATGGGTTAGCAGGACAAAGTTTGGCACATTGTGCATTAGCTTCTCAAATTCCTTATGTAATTATAGAACTAAA
>PBYL01000162.1 GCA_002729595.1 Thalassovita sp.
AATTGTTAACCATTTGAAAAATAAGCTTTCAAGTTATTTTTAGCAATTCTTAAATTGATATAATTTGCCAGAATGAGATTTTTTTAATTTAAATAATGCTCTAGATCACGTTAGGGACTCAAGCGCCGCAGTTAAAGACCTTTTGTAAATGCCATTCTTTTCCTTCCCTAATTTATAAGTTTTTTCCAAAGCATTTAATATTGTTGAAGAAACATCATGGAAAATTGCATCATCTATTAAGTTAATTTCATCGTCTACTTCCATAAGATAAGCAAAGACTCTGGCCATACCGCAGTTGGCTATAAAATCAGGAATCAGTGAGATGTTATTATCTACCAATGTAGCTATTGGTCCGTAAAATATTTCCTGATCTTGGAAAGGAACATTGGCTCCACAAGAAACCACTTCTAGCTTGTTAGCTATTAATCTAGAAGCTTGCTTTTTGCTAACCAATCGAGAAGCTGCTGCAGGTATAAAAATTTCAGCAGGCACATCCCAGATTTTATCATTAATTTCTTCGAAAGAGAGTTTGTTATCAGCAACAAGCGAATTACCTATTCTATCATGAAATAGCTTTTTAATACTATTTAAGCCCATTCCATCTTCATATAAAAGCCCACCATCTTTATCAATTATTCCAACTATTTTTACGCCATACTTTGCTAGATACAAAGCAGCAGCAGCTCCAACATTTCCCCAACCTTGTATAATTGCTTTTTTGCCTTTAATGTCTCCATTCCATAGTTGATAGTAATGCCTAACAGATTCAGCGACACCATAGCCGGTGATCATATCTGCAACAGTATACTTTTTGCCGGTATCGGGTATATACTCCTGATCTTCTAAAATTTTAGAAACTCCTTGCCTCAATCTGCCAATCATGTGGATTTGTTTGGGCAACGTTGCATTAAAGTGCCCATGCACAATACCTTCTTGCGGATGCCAAAGTCCATAGTCTTCTGTAATTGGGATTACATCATCTATTTCATCCACATTCATATCGCCACCAGTACCGTAGTAGTTTTTTAATAATGGAATTACTGCTTTATACCATCTTTCTAACACCCCTTTTCTTCTGGGGTCAGCAGGATCGAAATCAATACCAGACTTGGCACCACCAATTGCTGGCCCTGATACGGTAAACTTAATTTCCATAGTTTTAGCTAGAGATTCTACTTCTCGTTTGTCTAAGCCTTTGCGCATTCTTGTTCCTCCACCTGCGGCTCCTCCTCTTAATGAGTTTATTACTACCCAACCTTTTGCTTCTGTTAGTCTGTCGTGCCATTCAAATACAATCTCAGGAGGAGTGTTTTCAAATTTCTCTAGTAATTCTTTCATATTTACATTGGTTAAGTATAATGGTAATGTGTTTACCAAAATGGTTTATGTTAGTAAGTAAATATAATTGTTTTAAAAATTATAAGTATAACAACTAAATAAATTAATCTATAATTATTCAGATAGTAATAATAAGAACAGCTTTTTTTAATGCTAATCTGCAATTAGCGTTTCATTTAGTTATTTTCGCAAACCAAATTGGAGTATATACATTTTATATTTAGCGGTATTTAACTATTTAAACTGAGACTAAGCTATTCTTTACTGAATGTATAAATTACTGAAACTCATTATACCTGTTATCTTTTTGATGTTGATAACAGAAAAATTATTCTCTCAAAGTACAGATGTATTTACTGATGTAGAAATAAGAACCAACAACGGCATTTTTAGTCTTAAAAATGATATGGTGCTTATTAGAGAAGAACCTCATTTGTCTTTTTATTACGAAGACGAAAATGAAATAGCAGAAGTATATCTAAAACTAAATCCTCAGATAGCAGATTCTGTTATCTCAATCGAAACCACTGCCGATTTTGAATTGCTCGATTCTCTTAGAAAAGAAGATGAATTGGTTTATCGAATGAAAGTAAGCTTTAAAAGACTTTCTGAAAGCAGTTTTTCAAGGTTTTCTTTTTTGATAGGCGCAAGTAAAAAAGAAAGGCAAATAGTTCGGTTATTTCCCTATGCAGAAATCAGTGCAAGCTTAAATTTGCAAGAAAGAGACTTGTATGTAGGTGAAGAAAAAACCTATGAGCTGTATACAGATTTACCTGAAAACATCAAGTTACAACCTTCTTGGGAAAGTGATGGAAATATAAAGTATCGATTGACACGAAGAAGCAATCAGATAATGTTGCATTTATTACCAGAGAAAACTGGTAATCATACCTTTCAATACAACATAAAGTTAAATCGGCCTTATTTTGATTCAAATGGAAAGTTGCGATATGAATATCCATTAGACACTTTACAGTTTGAGATAAAAGAAAGTAGGCTGGCTTTTTTAAATATTGACCAAGAAGAAATTATTCTGGAAACCAACCAAAGACTTAAAAGTCAGGAAATTCAAATTGATCTTCACAGAAATTTAAAATTGCATAAAACTTATCGAATTGAAGAGAAAGAGCAGCCCGGTGGAGCTCTAATCGCAGAATTATTTACCCAAGATCAATTAAGCAATGGCAGAATGCTTTGTGTACTGCGGGTATATGATTATCATAGGCTTTCTGACGGGTATCTTTATATAAAAGATGGAGATGAAGCGCGCTTTTTAACCAACTTTTCAATTCGGCATAATACAAAAATTAGCAAAGTAAGCATTCAGCGAAATGGTGGTGAGTGGACAGAAAACCTTTCGGTATACCCTGGTGAGATTATAGATGTAAAAGTAGAAGGAGATGCACTAGATAGAGCGGGTCTTCGCTTCGAGGGTTTGTTTAGAATTAGAACAGATTCAACTGCGGGAAACGAAAACAGGCAGGTTTTTACCTTAAATATTCCCCTTTCTATTTATAAGAAAAAAATCGAAATGTTGAATTATGGTGAGCCAACTGGACATCAGTTAACTGTGCAGGAATACCAGCGACCTAAAGAATTAAACTTTGTAAATATAGATTATGGTGCAGGTAAAATGCCGGTAACAGATATTACTACAACTATCTTTTATGATAAGCCTGTAAAAGATATTGTTTTCTCATTTGATGATACAAGCATTGATAGCTTGGGAGACTTATATGGTAAACAATATCTTTTTATGGAAGTGCAAGTGGTAAATAATAAGCGCCAGTTGATTGATATGAAAGAAGTTGAAAATATTACCATTTGTCCAGGTGGAAACTCTCTGCGAAAAAATTATTATGACAAAAAGGATTGCCAGAATGCAAATATCAACCTTAATAATATATTAAGAACCAAAACCCATGAATTGGGAGAATGGTCGAGAATTGAAATCACTATCGGGCATGTTTCCAACAAATATCATGAAAGGGTGTATCAACAAAAGATTGAGATTATTCTTTCCAGAAAATCAACCTTTGATATTGATATTTCATTTCCAGCAGGTTTGCTTACAGTGACTCAGGGCGAAGATAATATCTCATCTTTAGGAGGTATTAGTTTAGCGGCAATTGCTCAGTTTACTTTTTATAAGACTGAGATGATTGAGAAGGCAAAGCCTTACAGAGCTGGTATAGGTATTTTAGCATTTGATGCTTTTAACTTTAGCGAAAGTGCAACGCGATATTTGGCTTTGGTCGCTCTAGGCTCGGTTTATCCGATAAATAGGAGTAATAGTAAATTAAACTTCCCACTGCATATCGGAGGTGGTTATCGGGTAGATAATGGAAAGTGGTTTTTCTTAGTCGGGCCGGGTATAAGAATTAGTTTTTAAAACTAATTCTTATTTCCAATTAGCTTATTTTGTTGAGGTTTGATTTTAACCATAAACCTGCAATAATACTTTTTGCATCACTGATAGTGCCATTTTCGACTGCTATTAAAAATTCATCAGCAGAAAAATATATCAATTCAATATCTTCGTTTTCATCATCTAGTCCGCCACCATCATGGACTTTGTCTTCTTCATCGACTTTTCCAAAATAAAGAAGTATTCTTTCTGAAGAACCTCCTGGCGATACAAAGAATGTGTTGATATGTTCAACTTCTTTAGGTAAATATCCAACTTCTTCTTCAACTTCACGCTTAATTGCTTCAGCTGGGTCTTCTCCTTTTTTAAGTCCTCCGGCAATTATTTCTAGAATCCAGCCTTCGCCTTTATTATAAGCAGGCAGCCTGAATTGTTTTGTAATCATGAATTTTTGTAGGGATGAATGCCAAATGAGTGCTGCTACTGCATCGCCTCTTTCGAGACTGAGTAAACGCACTTTGTTACTCATTTCGCCATCTACTTTTTCAAATTCTAATTGTACCTCTTCAACTTTTAAAAAGTCTTCAAGCAACCATTTGCGATTGAGAATATTTACCTTTTTCATTTACGACACATTAATTTTTTCCTTGTCTACTTTCCTCATGCGTTTAAAGTAGTCTATAGATGCTTCTTTTACTTTTGGAGAAAGCAATAGTGCAGAAATCATCGTTGGGTATGCCATTACAGCGTACATTCCATCAATTAAGTTAATTACTGCATCTATAGAAACAACTGCGCCCCAGATTATTGTTGCGACATAAAATATTCTGTAATGTAATTGGTATTGCGTTCCGAATAAAAACGAAATACACTTTGTACCATAATATGAAAAAGAGAATAGGGTAGAAAACGAGAATATTAACACACAAAGTAATAATAGGATTGGGCCTGCAGTAGGCATAACACTGCCAAAAGCCGAAGCTGTTAAGGTTACTCCATTGTCGTCTCCAGTTTTCCATACTCCAGTTATTATAATGGCGAGAGCTGTCATAGTACAAACAACAAGTGTATCTATAGCAGGGCCAAGCATGGCAACTAATCCTTCTCTTACAGGTTCTTGTGTTTTAGCAGCTCCGTGCATCATTGGTGCAGTACCAATTCCTGCTTCATTAGAGAATGCTGCTCTTTTAGCTCCTTGTCTTATAACTTCTCCAACAACACCTCCTAAAACAGCATTTCCTGTAAACGCATCAGTAAAAATTAATATGAAGCTTTCTGGGATTAATGAGATGTTAGATAAGATAATGTACATTACAATAGCAACATAGGTAATTACCATGAAAGGCACCATTTTACCAGCTACCATCGCAATTCTATGAATCCCTCCAAAAATTACAACTGATACTATAACTACTATGATAATACCTGTTATAAGGTCTGAAAGAAATGTAGGACCAAAGTTATTGGTGAAATATGCAGATTCGAGTAATAAATCATTAGGGATAAGAAATACATCTCTAATTACCTGAGTAAGCTGATTAGCTTGAAAGATTGGTAGACAACCAAATAAACCTGCAATGGAAAATACAACTGCTAAAGGTTTCCATTTTGATCCTAAACCTTCCATAATCACATACATAGGTCCACCTTGTATAGCTCCGTCGGAGTCTTTTCCTCTGTACATGATGGAAAGTGTACATGTAAAGAATTTAGTAGCAATGCCAAAAAATGCACTTATCCACATCCAAAATAAAGCTCCAGGACCACCTAGTGTTATTGCAACAGCTACACCACTTATATTACCCATCCCAACAGTAGCTGCAATTGCGCTAGCAAGAGCTTCGTAGTGGTTAATATCACCTGGATCATCTGGGTTATCGTATTTACCTCTTAATACTTTTATTGCGTGGCCGAAATATTGAAAGGGTAGGAATCTGGAGTAAAGCATAAAATAGAAACCTCCTCCAAGTAAGAGTACTAACAGCGGCGTACCCCACATAAAATCGCTAAAGTTTTGTAGTATTTCTTCTATCAAAATCTGTGAGTGTTTTTTGTAGTCAATAGTTTAAAGCTAATAAAAATAAGTCTTATTCTATTTACGAAGCCAAACTATAAAAACTTTTTGGGGCTAAAAGGAATTAATAAAATCATTTTTTTTAGGTATTATATTATTCTGTATTCTTTAAATAATTATATGTATTTATTTAAAAAATTAAACTGGTAAATTTTGTGAGGGTGTGCCATTAAAATAGTACAATAATTATTAGGATCGCTCAAGCTTTTTTTTAATTTAGAATAGTAAATGAAAATGAATCCATCAATCAAAAAATAATCAACAATAAGATATGAATTGACCTAATACTTATTGCGATGAAATTTTTTCTGTTTCTGTCCCCTATATTTTTAGGATCGTCACTTTCTGTTTACTATTATTTGCTCAAGGAGATTGATTTTATGAAAGGCTTTATACTGCTTTTCAGTACATTTTTTTTCTTCTTTATTTGTCTGATTTACATTGTGCTTAAGAAACGCTCCCGCAACTATGTGGATACAGTTTTTTTAAGCATTATGCTCAGCAGCGTTACTTTACCTGTATGCTACTTTTTGTATAAGTATTTCTCAGAGCAAGCACTATTTCTTGTAATGATGGGAAGTTCAATGGTTTATGTGCTTATGCTAGTGGTGGGTTTACGAATTATGAAGCGTTGGTACAACTATGTTGTTCCTTACTTGGAAAGGTAAAAGCTGGTAGGTTTTCCGGGAATATTTTCCCGGAAAGCAGCTTTTCATTTTTACCAGGTTGTAGCTTTCAGCTCTCTAATTGCTTTTAGAATATCTCTTCGGCTTACTTGTCCTACCAGTTTACCATTGTGTACTACTGGGAATTTTCTGAAATGAGTAGTTAAGAATTCATTAGCTACTTCTAGAATGTTATTGTCTATGGAAACAGTCTTTACTACAGGAGACATATAATCGCTCACCTTTTTATAATTGTAAGGTAGGTTGTTGTAGGCACTGTCAATAATAATTCTAAGGCAATCTTTTTCAGTGATCATCCCAATAATGTTTCTTTCATCATCTAATACGGGAGCACCAGTTAACTTTTTGCTAAGAATAATTTCTATAGCTTCATTAATGGTAACATCGGGCTTTAGCGTGATTTCATCTCTTGCCATATATTTTTTTACAGAAGGATAATTCGCTTTGCCCATTGTAGCGGTGTCGTCGGCACGTCTAGGTGTAAAATTCATGATGTTAAGGTTTTTTGAGTTAAAAGATAAGGAGTTAGTAGTCGTCCAAATAATTAAATAACTCAAGAGAATTAGGAGTTAAAGCTTATTCAGCGGGTTTTTAAAAGTTATTTAATCTGTAAAATGGACCTTGGAGGTTAGTATAGGTTAGCTGGATTGTATAGGTTATAGCTTTTAACCATTACAAAAGATAGTAAAAAAAAATGAATTTTCCTAAACTCTCAAAGGAAGAGTTCGAGTAACTTAATTAAAAAATGATGGATGAATAGGATTGTAAATTGTTATTAAGAGAAGTAATATGTTACTTTTTCGCCGCCAAGTAATACGAGATAAGTAAAAAATATTCCCCAAAAAATTGCACTGGCTAGCATAGATGAGAAGATTTTCATCTTTTTTTCCCCAAATGAAACAGCTATGGCAGCTCCGATAGGAGGGCTAAATAATAATGGAGTTAGAAATGCAACACCCCATACACCGTATTTACGCCATATTTTAACAACTTTTCGGTTTCTGGGAGAAAAAATTCTTCTTTTACGAAAAAATAATCTTAATACCCTATCTCTTAAACTGCTTCCGGCATAAGCAATAATAATAACAGTAGCCATCATGCCTAAAACTGTAGTAATAATAGTTTCAAGTTGAGATAGCTCAAGAAAGTAACCTGTAACTGGGCCTAAAATAAATTTAAAAGCACTTACAGAAAAGACAGTAAAATACTTTTCCATTAAATAAATCATGAGTTTCAGTTACTATATAAAATAAAAGCCGGATAAATTGTTTAAAAAAATCAGGCAGCTATCAGGATTGAATAGGTATAATAAAAATAAATTGAAAGCAGAATACTGCCCTGCAATCTACCCAATCTTTTCTTAAATACCATAAGTGGTAAAAGCGCCAAGGTAACTCCTAACATCCAAAACATGTCTCCCATAATAGCACTACTTACGTGTATGTCTTTAATAATACTTGTAATGCCTAAGATTGAGAGCACATTAAAAATGTTTGAACCCATTAGGTTACCGATAGCAAGATCAGTGTTTTTCTTTAAAGCGGCGACAATAGATGTGACTAACTCAGGTAAGCTTGTGCCTATGGCAAGCACAATAATTCCGATTACTCTTTCAGAAACCCCCATTCTTATAAATATATCTTTGGCACTGCCTACAAACCATTCAGAACCAAAGTATAAGCCTAAACAACCAATAGCGATTAAACCGAAATCTGTTCCCCATTTTAAAAATGAGGTATCTTCTTCAACTACAGTTTCTTCTGGATTCTCAGCTGCATTCGCTTTATTAGCTTGTCTCGATTTTCTTACTAAGTAAAATATGTAAGCTAGAAGAATAATTACAAATAGAATTCCTTCTTGCCTTTCGAGATAATTTTCAAGTACTAGTACATATAATAGAAATGAACTGCCCATAGCCATTGGCCAGTCTATTCTTATACTATTACTGTTTATATTGATGGGAGAAAAAACTGCGGTTAATCCTAAAACAAGTGCAAGGTTGCAGATATTAGAACCAATTACGTTGCCCATTGTCATATCTGGGCTGCCTTGTAAAGCAGATTGAACACTTATAAAAAGTTCTGGTGATGAAGTACCAAATGCAACAATGGTGAGTCCGATTACTAAAGGAGAAATTTTAAGTCTTAAAGCGATGTTGGAAGCGCCTCTTACAAGAATATCACCTCCTGCAATTAAAATAATTAGCCCTGCAATTAAAAATAGAATTTCGTACATATTATCAAATTTTTTCACCGAATGATAGGTCACCGGCATCACCAAGTCCAGGAACTATATAGGATTGTTTGTTTAGTGTATCATCCAAAGCTCCAAGCCAAATATTACTATCTGGTAGTTTTTGTTTAACATATTCAACCCCTGGCTTACTTGCAATTGCAGCGACAAGATGAGTGCAATGAGGCTTACCTCTTTGAATCAAAGACTCATAAGATTTTATAAGCGATTTGCCTGTAGCTAGCATGGGGTCGATTATGATCAGAGTTTTATCTTCAACTAAAGGAGAAGCCATGTATTCCATGTTGATAAAAATCTCTTCACCTTCATTTTCACTTTCCGCTCTGTAAGCACCAATAAATGCACTTTGAGCTTTATCAAATACTTCGATAAATCCTTGATAAAACGGCAGCCCTGCCCTAAGTATTGTTGCGAGAACAATCTCCTCATTAATAAGAGAAATCTCGGAAGTGCCAAGTGGAGTTTTTATCTCTTTTTTGGCAAAATCGAGCTTTTTTGAGAGTTCATAGGCCATAAACCAACCAAGCTTTTTCAGGTTAGTTCTAAATTTTGCACGGTCTTGTTGTATGTCGATATCACGCATTTCTGCAATGGCGTGATTTGCTACAGATGAGTGATCGTTGAAGATGTAAACCATAATACTTTTGAAGTTGAAAAAAATGCAGTTAGACTTTTCTGTTAATTGCGTCTATTAAAAAATGATGGTTTTGTTTAACAGTAATCAAAATTACAATAATTAATGTAATTGCTTTGGGTCAATAATTCAATTAATATTTATCTAAACTATAAATTAAGGTTCATCAAATAGATATTGATAATTACCTATTCTATAATCTCGTGTTTTCTGGATTTTATAATTGGGTTTTGTTTACCTTTTAGTAATTCTTGCTTGTTGAGTTCCACTACTTTTTCAGAAGTTTTGTAATTAGAAAGGTTATTTAATGAAGGTTGGCCTGCATTTACCCAGCATGTAAACCAAAAATCGGCAACCATTTTAATAGAAGCTCTAAGTCTCCTTTCAACCTGATTGTTTAATGCGTTATGGTAGGCTTCGCAAAACTTTGTGGAGTATACTTTGGTAGTAGCATTGTTTCTTTCTTCGAAACTAAACTTTTTGTCCTCACCGATTTTTTCTGTAATTAATTTTTCTATGGATAAAACAGAGTCTAGGCAAGCATTTGCATTTCTTACAGCAGACCAAGCAGTTTTTAATGGATTATCTAGATAAGTTGCATCTTCAAACAAGAGGTCGTAATCATCAGTAAAAAGTTCTACTAGTCTCGATTCCCACAAGCCATGTATCCCATATTGATTAGTAAGTTGTCCATTATAGTTACTTGTTGTGTGTAAAGGTACATTGGCATCTGCTATATAATGGCCAATTTCAGCAGAGTACTTTAATATCAATTCTGGGTTGTTTTGTTCAAAAGCTTTGGTTAAACGGAAACTCATTGAGTAAATATGCCAAGGAACAATTCCGAAACTTGTTAAAGAATCTACAGAATACTTTTCAACAGCTTTTTTCCAAGTGATAGGAATGCTATCATTTACATCTTCTTTATAGAGGTCAAGATCAATGTAATGTTTAGGAGCTTCACCTTCGATTAAATATCTTCTTGCATCAGGATTTACAGAACTTTCTTCAATTAGCTGTATGTTTTGTTTATAAAACGCAAGCATTTCTTGAGGAAGAAGAAAAACCGCGGTTCGGTTTATCAATTTATGGGCTGTAAAACCCCACTTTTTCTCACTTTTTTCAGAAAAAAAAGAAAAAAATACACTAGTAGAAAAAAAATAAATAAAAATTTTCGAGTGTGTCATATGTAATAAAGGACTAATATTTAAGTAAGGTTTGTTTATTTTGATTAAGTAAAAGTTAAACAAAACTTCTTTTTTAGTTTCACTTTTTCATCTTTAAGTTGTACATATCCTTTTTTAATCCTCAATGTGTGGAGTAATCTCCACAGCTTTTCTACACTTGGTTATTATCTACACATGTAATGTTTATCTAATAAATGTAAACAAAAACAACAGTTTATGTTTAATCTTTGGATTATGAAGGTTAAACAAAAATTTGCAAGTTTGTTTAAAAAACTTTACATTTGGTTCAACAAAACAATTAAATAAGGCAAAAGCAAGAAATTAAAAATATGACAGCACTTGAATTCAGTTACTCGTTAAGTCAAATGACTACATCTCTAAAGCCTTTTGCATTGAAACTTACAAAGGATCACGAAGAAGCAAACGACCTTTTACAAGAAACGATGCTTAAAGCATACACTAATAGAGATAAATTCGCAGAAGGTACAAACCTAAAAGCGTGGTTATATACAATTATGAAAAACACCTTCATTACTAATTATCAAAGATTAGTAAGAAGAAACACCTTCATAGATTCAACAGATAATTTACACTATATAAATTCAACTGAGAATATTACTCAGAACCTAGCTTATTCATCATTTGCGATGAATGATATGAACAGAGCTATACAAGCTCTAGATGAGGCTTACAAAGTGCCATTTATGATGCACTTTAGAGGTTTTAAATATCACGAAATCGCAGATCGTTTAGGTATTCCGATTGGTACTGTTAAAAATAGAATCCATATTGCCAGAAAAGAATTAAAAGGGAAGTTAAAAGTATATGCTAAGAATTAATCGAGCTTTTTCTTCTTTTAATTGGCCAATAACCAAACACATTGAATAGCATTGTTAATTTTAGCAATGCTTTTTTTAGTTTTTAATGCAAATAGACTTAACGCTTGAAAAAAAATATTATAGTAATAGGGGCGGGTTTTGCTGGTTTATCTGCTGCTATTAGTCTGGCAGATAAAGGGTATAGTGTAAAAATACTCGAAAAAAACTCAGTAGCTGGAGGAAGAGCGAGGTATTTTAAAGAACAAGGGTTTACATTCGATATGGGACCCAGTTGGTATTGGATGCCAGATGTATTCGAGAATTTTTTTAACCGTTTCGGAAAAAAGACTTCAGACTATTACGAGTTAGTGAGGCTAGACCCTTCTTACAGAGTATTTTTTGGAAAAGATGACTATCTAGATATTCCGGCAGAGATGCAGGCAATGAATCAGTTGTTTGAAAGTCTAGAACTGGGAAGCTCAGCAAAACTTCAAGAGTTTTTAAAGCAAGCTGCTTATAAATATGAGGTGGGTATTAATAACCTTGTGTACAAACCGGGGCAGTCTTTAATGGAGTTTATGGATGTAAAACTGCTTTCTGATGTGATTAAGATGGATATTTTCCAGTCTTTCTCAAAGCATGTTAGAAAGTTTTTCAAAAATGATAAGCTCATCAGACTCATAGAATTCCCTATTTTATTTTTAGGAGCTACTCCCGAAAACACACCAGCTTTATATAGTTTAATGAATTATGCAGACATTGCTTTGGGCACTTGGTATCCTAAAGGAGGCATGCATAAAATAATTGAAGCAATGGTTTCTTTGGCTAAAGAAAAAGGTGTTGAGATTATTACAGACGAGGAGGTGAAGGTTTTTGATATCGATAACAAAGACATTAAAAAAGTAATAACTAAAAACGCAGAATTTGAAGCAGATGTAGTAGTTGCCGGAGCAGATTACCATCATATAGATAAACAAGTTTTACCAGAAGATTACAGTAACTACACAGAGGGCTATTGGGATAAAAGAGTAATGGCACCTTCATCATTAATATTTTATGTAGGTCTCAGCAAAAAACTAAAAAATCTTATTCATCATAATTTATTTTTCGATAGAGATTTAGGGCCACATGCTGTGGAAATTTATGAAAACCCTAAATGGCCGACAGAGCCTTTATTCTATGTTTCTGTAACTTCTAAGACTGATGACACCGTTGCAGACGAAGGCATGGAAAACGTTTTTATCTTAATGCCGGTTGCACCAGATTTAGAAGATAATGAGGAGATAAGAGAAAAATACTTTAATATTATAGTAGATAGAATAGAAAAAATAACTGGCGAAAAATTTAGAGAACATATTGTATATACAAGAAGTTACGCCCATAAAGATTTTAAAAAGGACTATCATGCTTTTAAGGGAAATGCTTACGGTTTAGCAAATACCCTTATGCAAACTGCGATTTTAAAGCCGGGATTAAAAAACAAAAAGTTAAACAATCTCTATTATACAGGTCAGCTAACTGTACCCGGACCAGGAGTTCCCCCTTCTTTAATTTCGGGAATTGTAGTCGCAGATGAAGTAGAAAAGCAGTTCAGTTAATTTTCAGGTTAAAACACATGCAAAATGGATCATCAGTTACTATTTGATAAGACTACTTACAAGTGCAGTAAATTAATTACTCAAGAGTATAGTACTTCTTTTACAATGGGCATTCAGGCATTAAAAAAAAAATACCATATGCCTATTTATGCCATTTATGGTTTTGTTAGATATGCCGATGAGATTGTTGATACATTTCACCAACATGATAAAAAACTATTGCTAGATAGGTTTAGACAAGATACCTACAGAGCAATTAGAGATAAAATAAGCTTAAATCCTG
>PBYL01000163.1 GCA_002729595.1 Thalassovita sp.
TGCTTGTGTACTAGCTGGTAAGCCAGATGTTTTTGGGTCAATTTTTAGGTTTGAAGGTCAAGTGGCTGTATTTAATTATTTTGATGAGGATACGCAAAGTTATACAGCCAACTATCGAGATATTTTTCCAGAACCACCAGCACCAGGAGAGGTGCCAAATTGTGCAGAAGGAGGCGTATTGGGAGTGCTTCCGGGTATAATTGGTTCAATACAAACCAATGAGGTAATTAAAATAGTTTGTGGTATTGGTGATGTTCTAGCAGGTAAGTTATTACTGTTAGATACGCTTAGCTTCTTAACCAGAACTATTAAAATTAAGAAAAGCGAAGATAATCCTATTTCTGGACTAAACCCAACCATTACTGAACTGATAGATTACGAAGAGTTTTGTGGTATTCCATCGGCTCAAATTCAGCAAAAAGAAGAACTTAAAGAAATAGATGTATTTACATTAAACCAGCTACTCACAGACTCAGAAAAAACAGTACAAGTAATAGATGTTAGAGAACCTTACGAATATGAAATTTCTAATATCGGAGGTGAGTTAATTCCTCTATCTAAAATAGAATCTGCTGCAAGCAAAATCTCTGATGCAGATTATGTTGTTATTCACTGTCGAACTGGTGTAAGAAGTACAAAAGCGATTAAGAAACTATTGCAAATATCATCATATGATAATTTGTACAATCTTAAAGGCGGCATTCTAAGTTGGATAGATGAAATTGATAATTCTTTACCGAGATATTAATTTTTAAAAATTAGCCTTTTTCTGAAACTAACAAAAACCCTTTACTTGTTACAAAGTCAGGTTATACAAGCCAATAAAAAATTTGTATTTTGCTAATAAGTGTATTTGGTAATTATCAATCAAATCCGATATAATTTCAATTATATACTTAATTTTATAATCTATTTTTTAAATCTTAAACTAAATAAACATGTCAATTAGACTAGGCGACACAGCGCCTGATTTTACAGCTAATACAACCATGGGAGAAATTAATTTTCACGAATGGTTAGGCGATAGTTGGGGTATATTATTTTCTCACCCTGCAGATTTTACTCCTGTTTGTACTACAGAATTAGGTTCAGTAGCATCATTAAAAGGTGAATTTGATAAGAGAAATGTTAAGCCAATCGCAGTGAGTGTAGATGGCCTTGAGTCTCACAATAAGTGGATTCCAGATATAAATGAAGTGAACAATGTAACTATGAACTATCCAATTATTGCGGATGAAGATAAGCTTGTAGCTACATTATATGATATGATTCACCCAAATGCGAGTGAAAAAGCAACTGTAAGATCAGTATTTATTATCGGTCCTGATAAAAAAGTAAAACTTACAATTACTTATCCAGCTTCAACAGGTAGAAACTTTGCTGAAATCTTAAGAGTAATTGATTCTTTACAACTTACTGCTGTACATAGTGTAGCTACTCCAGCTAACTGGAATGATGGTGAGGATTGTATTATCGTTCCTGCAGTAAAAGACGAGGATATTCCAAGTAAATTCCCTAAAGGACATAAAGTGGTAAAACCTTATTTAAGAACTACACCACAACCAAATAAATAAGATTATTTGAATTGATCATTTAGGAAAAATATAAAAAAAGCCGTCTTAATTACTAAGACGGCTTTTCTATTTATTACTGATTAGGTTTATTTAACCAGTAATTTTTTCACTTGGTGATAAGATTTAGTTTTTACTTCTACTATAAATAAGCCTTGAGAAAGATTGTTTAAATTGAACTTCTTGTTAAAGCTTGTATCAATAGTGTTTTCAAAAATAACATTACCAGAAGTGCTATATATTTTTAAGAAACCAGTTTCTTGTTTTGGTGCTTGAATCTCTACGCTAAACTCTCCAGTAGAAGGGTTTGGATAAAGGTTAAACGCACTAAAAGCAAGCGCTTCGTCGATCGCAGTAATTACACTTTGTGTAGTGCTGTATTCAGAAGAAGTAGAACCATTGGTTGCTTTAATTCTGTAGTAATAAGTTGTTCCTGGAGAAGGCACTGTTCTTACAGTTGAAGTTTCTGTAGCTTCAAGTTCAGCTATTACTGTAAATGGACCATCTGCACTAGTAGCTTCCTCGATTACATATCCATCAACGTTTTCAGTTACTGCATCCCAGCTAAGTGTAACTTTATCAGCATCTGTTGCTTCTGCAGTAAAGTTTGCAGGTACTGCTGGTGCTATTGGTAAAGTAGTAACACTAATAATGTTAGTATAAACTGTTTTAGTTACTGAATTGATACCTTTAACTCTATAGTAAACTGTAGTGTCAGAAGTAAGTCCTTCATGTGTATAAGAAGTTTCTGTAGAAGCAATTGTTGCTAAAACTTCAAACTCATTAGTAGCACCAGTTGCAGAACTTTCAATGACATATTCTTCAATCTCGTCTGCTCCAGCAGTCCAGCTAATAGAAATTGTAGATTCAGTACTATCAGTAGCAATAAGATCGGTTGGTTCTGCTAATGTAGATGCATTAGTTGTTGCACTTACAGTAGAAGAATATTCAGAGTCACCAGTTGCGTTTACAGCTTTAATTCTGTAATAATAAGTTGTTGATGGCTCAAGATCAGTATCGCTATAAGCAGTTTCACTCTCACCTAAACTTGAAACTGCAGAGAAGGCCTCTTCTTCATTAACTAATGCACTTTCAAGTACTAAACCTGTAATTTCTGCAGCAGGTAAAGTCCAAGTAAGGTCAATTTGAGTTTCTGAGAATGCAGTGGCTGCTAAAGAAGTAGGCGCATCTGGCACAGGTTCCATTGTAGTTGCACTTGCAACCTCGCTATACTCTGAAGAACTAATGGTGTTAACAGCTTTTACCCTGTAATAATAAGTTGTATTAGCAGTAAGCTCAATATGAGAAACAGAAGTAACATCTGACCCAACAGAGTCTATTTGAGTGAAAGAAGCATCTTCATTTACAGTAGCACTTTCAATTACATATCCAGTAACGGTGCCTTCTACAGCATCCCAAGTTAAATCTATTTGAACATCAGAAACTGCACTTGCAACTAATCCGGTTGGAGCGGCAGGGATCAATGGTAATGTAGCAGTGCTTACTGTGTCACTGTAATCTGAAGCAAGATTCAAGTTAGATGCATAAATTCTGTAATAGTATGTAGTCTCTGGATCTAAACCAGTATGCTCGTAATCTGTAATAGTTTTGTCAACAACATCAAGTTCAACAAAGTCATACGGATCATTAGTAGCAGAGTATTCAATCGTATATTCACCCACATTGTATGCTAAAGCATCCCAAGTAAGACTGATTGATTCATCTGATGAAGCAACTGCTGTAAGTCCAGTAGGAACATTTGGAGGAACATTTTCAATCATTTCTTCAAATGATACTGCCCAGTTGTATAAATCATAATCTCCTAGAGTAGAAGCTTGAGTATCACTATCTCTTAAGTTACCTGTAGTTTTAGCATCACTAGCTGCGTATAATATTTTAGCATTTGCCTCAATATTTCTATCAGTAGTAATTGTTACAGTATTGCTTCCTTCAATCTGAACATCAGTGATTGTTAGCTCACCTATTTCATCATACAATTCAAAACCGTAATCGCCTGCGTTAGCAATTGTTGCTACATCAAGTACTAAAGGTTCAACTGCAACGCTAAACTCAACCATTACTTTATTTGCCTCTTTTGAGATGTTTAGAGGAGCAATTGGTGACCAGCTAGTTTTATCAAAAACTACTTTTTTATAAGCTTTTGCTAGGTAGTGACCTATATGTTGTCTACCAGCTTCGCTCTCTGCTACAAAGTAGCTTGGAGATGCAATATAAAGATTAGCACTTGCTTGAGCGGCTCTATATTGAGCCACCGCAACTTGTGGATCAGCAGACTGAATTAAGAATATTGGGTATTCTACATCAGTAGTTGATAAAGTAGTATTTAAGTCTGCATTTAAATCTGCAGCAAACTGAATAAGTGCCTCTTTATAAGTTAGAGTATCAGTATCTGCATCAGCTGCACCTTGTAACAAGTTAACTCCTCTAAACTGATAAGAAAGACTTTGATCAACAGCAAGAGCAGCACCATTAGTAATTTGAGCTAAAAGTTTATTGTAAGGATCTGTGCCTTTTGCTAAGTCTGCTAATGTCGCACTAGTAAGGCCACTTACTGAACCTAAGAATTCATAACCTGTGTAGTCGTTACTAGCTGTGGTTACATTTGAGATTAAAGTATTAGTGTGGTATGCTTGAGAAATAGCTACACCACCAGCTCCACTAACAGGCATGTCTTCAAGAGCAGTGCCATCTTCAGCAGTTATATCTGCATCAAAAATATAGTTACTAACAGTAATTTCTTCAGCAGGAGCAGCAGTTGTTCCAAGTGCTAAATCATCACCAATGGTTGCTATATGGTTTACAAAATAGAAATCATCTGGAATTAAGGCTGTAGTGGCACTTACGGTTTCGCTCCAATCTCCTTCTTCAGGTGAAGCACCAGTTCTTAATGCTCTTACTCTATAAGTATAAGTTGTATTTGAGATTAAATCAGATTGTCCGTAATACAACTCATATTTAGTAGTAGTGGCTAAAGCATCGTAATTCGCACCTCCATCAATAGAATATTGTAATTCATAACTTTCAGCTCCTGGAACAGGATTCCAACCAATATCAATGGTAGATTTTCCTCTAACAAGTGCACTTAAGTTCTGAACTTGCCCTGGGGTTTCTGGTGTAAAAGAGCCAGTATCTGCAATTTTTACAATTTCTATATAATCTATAAAGCCATAAGTAGCAGGATCTATAAGAGAAATCTCAAGAGTATGAGTTCCAACACCTAACTCAGTACTTGTAAAAACATCATCTGATTCAACAACACCCCAATAAGACCCAGCAAAGTTAGGGCTGTATGCAGAAGTGCTTGATGTGTTATAAGTGACATCTAATTGAGCTGAGTTTAATTCAATTAAATATCTGAAGTTGTCAATATAAGAAGTAGATGATACTTTAGTACCAGATCTTAATCTAATATTAATTACGTACTCTGCTTCTTCAGCAATATCGAAATCAATTTTGATTTTATCATTTGGATCAGGTAATCTCACTGCTTGGTTTCCACTTGCAGCTTCAGAAAAACCAACACTGATTTCACGATTAATGTTGTCAAATGTATTGGCAACATCTGATACTACTTCATAATACTCTTCAGCTTCATAAATTACTGAAGATACTACAGATTTACCTGCAGGTATTTCAAGGCCTTTTGAGTTGTTTTTTATGTCATTGGCAAAGGTACTAGTATGGTTATAAATCAGTAGTAATGCTATCACTACAGTATGCAGAAGATAACTACTTCTGGGATGCTGTTTATGAGGTTTAAAAAGGGTAAAATGTTTGTTTTTCATAGATTGATGGTTATTTGTAAATATGATTGAATGTTTAGCTTGCTTTTATTAGACATAGCAATATTATATGTTCAAATTCAGAATAAATTCTTACCTGTAAGCTAAATTATTTTTATTTAATTACGCTTTAATTGTTACATAATATGTGCCACTATTTTTTAATAAAAACTAATATTCACAAGCGAATATTAATATTTGTAATCTGCTTTTTCTAGAAATCTAGTTAATAATTGTTTATCTACTGAAATACAATGTCGGGAATTTAATCTCTAAAACATTTCTATTAAAATTTATAGAATCATTTCATGACCGATATGGTTATATTTGCGGTTAAAATATTCTATTTATCATATGAAAAGAGTAGTAGTAGGACTTTCGGGTGGTGTGGATTCTAGTGTAGCAGCTTATCTGTTAAAAGAAGAGGGATATGAAGTAATCGGTTTGTTTATGAAGAACTGGCATGATGATTCTGTTACCATTAGTGATGAGTGTCCTTGGTTAGAAGATAGCAACGATGCCCTTTTGGTGGCTCAGAAGCTAAATATTCCCTTTCAGACAGTAGATATGAGCAAGGAGTATAAAGAGCGAATAGTGGACTACATGTTTAAGGAATATGAGGCAGGTAGAACTCCAAATCCAGATGTTTTATGTAATAGAGAAATTAAGTTTGATGTATTTTTAAAAACGGCATTAAGCTTAGGGGCCGATTTTGTTGCTACAGGTCATTACTGTCGAAAAGAGACAGAAGTAGTTGGAGGTAGAACAATTCATAAGTTGATAGCTGGTAAAGATGGTAATAAAGATCAAAGTTATTTTTTATGTCAATTGAATCAAGACCAACTGGCAAAAGCTTTATTTCCAATAGGAAACCTTACTAAGTCTGAGGTGAGAGAAATCGCAAAAAAAGAAGATTTTGTTACAGCAGAAAAGAAAGACTCTCAAGGATTATGTTTTGTAGGGAAAGTAAGGTTGCCAGAATTCTTACAACAACAATTGAAACCTAAAAATGGTGAAATTATAGAGATTAATAGAAATGAATCTGTCTTGGTAGATCAAGTTTCTGATATTGATGTAATAGATCAAAACTTTTCTGTCAACGAGCTTCGAAAATTATCTACTGCATATCATTTTAATAAAGAAGATGGTAAAGTTGTAGGTGAGCATCCAGGTGCACATTTTTTCACAATAGGGCAAAGAAAAGGGATGAATGTAGGTGGTACACCGCTTCCATTGTTTGTGCTATCAACAGATGTAGATAATAATATTATTTACACGGGACAGGGGTCAGACCATCCTGGTTTATATAGGTATGGATTATATATCAAGCAAGAAGATATTCATTGGGTAAGAGATGATATGAAAATGAGTGTGAACGAGAGGAGAGAATACTTAGTGAGAATTCGTTATAGGCAAGCTCTTGAAAATGCTACATTATTTATGGAAGAGGATGGTATGTATATCATTTTCGAAAACAAACAAAAAGGTATAACTCCCGGACAATTTGCAGCGTGGTATGATGGAGAAGAATTGATTGGTTCTGGAATTATTGCACCATAAATTATTAGAAAGAAAGTTTTCTAAAGAAATCTGAAAACTTTCCTTTTCTTTGGTTGAGTTTTTTTCTTTCTAATTATTGTTATATAAGCATCATAAAGGTTAGATTGATTTCTATAGACTTTAGAAGAAGTATCAGTAAGCTCATCTAAAGAATCAAAACCTTCCTCTTCAATTAATGAACGTAATACTTCATCTTCCAGATTAATCTCAGGTTCGGGCTCTTCTTTTTTCGGGAATAAAGTTACGGGTAACATAATAAATATATACAGAATAAACATGAGATAGGGGATAATTGGAAGTTCTTTACCTCCAAGGTTTGTCCCAAGAATATGATGGATTTGAAACATCCAGATGTATATATTTTCTGAGGGTGTGTTAATCATAAAAATAAGTTTAGATTGTCTGATTTGTTAGATAATACAAACTTACTAGAGTTAACCGTAAGGGATTTACGGCTTGTGATTTTTACTGAAATAATTCTCAATAAAAGAATTATTTTTTGTTGGAATAAGCATATTATCAGTTAGTTACGGTATTTTATGTTTGGGTATTATTCAAACAAAAAAGCCACTGTTTTGAGCAGTGGCTTTCTAATTAAAAGTATTTGATTTTTAGAAATTTTGGCAATACTGATAAGGGAGATCAATAGTAATTACATTACTAGTTTCTTCCACTTTAATATCATCTGTGTAGAATACTCCTCCATATGATACACCAAAAGTATAAGTCTCTCCAAGTTCTATTCTACCAGAAGTAGAAAGTTTCCCTTTTCTCAAATATCCTAAATATCTCCACCATCTGTCAGTAGACTTTTTGTAGTAGACATAGGCAGAAGGTCTTACTTCTAAATCGGGGTTATTTGAACATACCCCTTTAAGGTCTACTTCTACTAATTGCGGTTGAGGTAAGTCTAATGTAATGCTTCCCATATTACAAGAGCTGAATGTAGAACTTTCTGCAATTAACGAACCTCTGCTCCACCAGTAATAACCTTCATATACACGCATTTTCACCTGTGTATTTTGTCTAATTCTGCTAAACCAGATATTTTCACCATTATATAATCTTCTCCATGTTCTGTTAATTACTCTGTTATTGCTAGCATCAACTAATTCTGTATAGTAATAATTAGAACCATATGTATATCTATCAATATTGGACGATACACTAGCTCTAGCCCAACAAGTAGTCGCAATATATCTTCTCCACCACCATGAACGCCATACCCAGTCCCAGTTCCAAGGAGATAAGTGGGGTAATGCAAAAGTTGCTTTTAATTTTCCATCAACATTTTCTACCACAGAAATCCCTTCATATTTCCAAGTATCTGTCTCACGCTCCATACTAAATACAGGAATAGTATCACCTGCTGCTACATTAGCATATTCCATATCAGGATTTAGTGTGTTTTCATTAATTCCGATAGTAACATTAATCGGCTTAGAAAAGCTCTTAACTTCTGTATTTCCAGCGAACATGGTAATATCTACCAAACCAGCTGTAGTAAATTGAACTGGTTCTAGTTCTGTTCCATCAGTATCAACAAGGTTATTAGCTACAAAACCTCCAGGAAAAGCAAATAAAGACTCTTCTTCTTGATCGCTAAAGAAAGCAACACTTGCAGTTACACTAGTAACTCCGGTAATCACTTGACCATTTGCATCATATAAAATTGTCCCTTTTTCAATCTGAATCTCAGCAACTTCGTCTATTCCATCAATATTTGGAGTTGCAAAGCTTTGCTCTTCACTCACTTCTCCGTTTGTTGAAACTCCAAAAGTAGTTTCTAAAACACCAACACCTTTAGGAGGATTAGCCTTATTTAGTAAGCTAATTTCGAAGTTGTTGTCTTCTTCTAAGTCAGTGATAACGATAGACTTACTGCTTGTTAAATATCCTGGTGCTTTAGCGATAATAGAAAATTGAATGGGATCATCTTCTGTAGGTTCTAAACCTGGCATGATAGCCAATGTTACAAAACCTTCTGCTACTCCAAAGTCTTTATTTCCTAACAAATCGATTACTTGATCTGCATCTTCACCTATTATTTCTATTGTAATGTCGCTAGGTGGAATAAGTGTTTCAACATTTGCATCAAAA
>PBYL01000164.1 GCA_002729595.1 Thalassovita sp.
TAAAGATCATAAAGATAATAAAGATAATAAAGAAAATAAAGATGATAAGGATAAAAAAGATAATCCAAATGATAAATTTTAATCAGTCCGTTTTTGCCTTCATAATCTCTGGCACTACTATATAACCAGTCGGCAGCATTATCTACAAAACCAGCTTTTACTGGATTATTATGAATATAATCTATGCGTTGATCGATAATTTCATTTGTAGATAATTCAATTGGATGATTATGTTGTTGCCATAATTGAAAATCTTTGTTATTGGATTTTTTCTTTCCTGCTCTTTCCATCATCCAAAGCATCCATTCTCGCCTACTTTCATGTGGATTGTTTTCCATATATTTTCTAATATGTCTGGAAGTATAGCTTTTCATATCTCGAATAATTTCTTCTAGCTTTTGTTCACCATTTCTTGCAATGGCTAAATGCACATGGTTTGTCATTATGCACCAAGCACCGACAAGTAATCCTTTTTCTTTTTGGCAATACTTTATAGATTCGATAAAAATATTTTTGTATTCTAATCTGGTAAAAATGTCGAGCCAATAAACAACTGAAAATGTCACAAAATGAAAATGATCTTGACTTCTAATTGCATATTTTCTACTCATATCTTTGCCATAATTTAATTATAAATGGGATACTTTTTTAAAGCTTAATATTAGCTTTGATTGTAGAAATTGATAACTAAACGGAAGTTGTGTATTAGCAAGAGGCTAATACTAGAGTTAGAACTTATTTAAACCTAGTGTAAAAATGCAAATAAAATACATAGAAACTGATTCAGATAAAATTGCGGTTTTAGAAGGTGATGATTACAAAATAAATGGGCCGCAAGAAGCTGCTGAATTGCTAATGAATTGCCAGTATTCAGGAACAAACAAAGTAATTATTTCAGCAGAGCAGTTAGATGCAGCTTTTTTCGATTTAAAGACAAGGATTGCGGGTGATATTTTGCAAAAGTTTTCTACTTACGATGGATTTTTGGCGATTGTGGGAGATTTTTCGAAGTTTAGCAGCAAAAGTCTTCAAGATTTTATTTATGAAAGTAATAAGTTTAAGCGAATCAATTTTGTATCTAGTCAGGAGGAAGGGATTAAAGCATTATTGAAGTAAAGTAAATTTCAACACAGGTGAACGAAAGCGATTTGTTAGCATATTTCCAATCTTTAGAAGATGATTATAATACCTCACTCGAATCAAATGATGTGGAGAAAATAGGTCAATATTATTCTGAAGATTGGGTATTACTTGAACCTCAGTTTGGCATTGTGTCAAAAAACGATTTTCTAAAAGTAATAGCTGATAAAGATTTGATTCATTCTTCTATGAAAAAACAAGTCATTTCGGTGAAAGTGATGAGCGATGTCGCAATAGTAATTAGTCGCGGAATGAACATTGGAAAATACAAAAGCGTTGAATTTAATGCTGAAAATTGGATTACAAATACCTACCATAAAGTTGATGATATTTGGTCAATGGTGATGTCTCAAGAAGTGCCAGTAGTTTGTTGATTTAAACTTTTCAGCAATTGCGAATTAATCATTTCTATTCAAAATTGATATTTCCATGAAACATTTAACTTGCCTGCTTTCACTTTTTATATTGTCAATATTGTATGTTTCAGCTCAAGTTAGTGATATTGAAATGTACCAGAAGGCGTATAACTATCTCAACGATTCGGTTCTAAAAGTGGAATATCAAGTGATAGATTCATTCACTAGGAATTGTAATGCGCATATAATAGGAGGCAAAAAACATAAATACGACTCAGAACTTCAAGTTGCCAATAAGTTCATTGAAATTCATAGAGGTTTTCCAATGTCTGATTTTGTAAAGCAAAATTATAATTTGGATAAAGATTGTTGGCAAGCTTTGCGAATGGGTACTCATCAATGTGAATTAGTCAATCATATAACAGATTCTTTAGATGTAGCTTGGTCTGCTTACCATATGAAAGAAAAGGCCAGTATTACAGAAATCTTAAAACCATTATTATCTGAAAAGAAAGATGGATTTCAGGTATTCTTCTCAGATATTTATAAGAATACATTAGTCGCAGAACTCAAAGCTTTTTGCAACAATTACGATGAAACCGAGTGGTACGGCAGTTCAACAATTTTTTACTTTGTTTTTAATAGTCTAGGAGAAATTGAGAGAGTATATTCGGAAGAGGTTATTCATTATAATTAAAAATGAAATTTAAAATAGCATTATTAGTCTGTGTCCTTTTTATAAGTTGCCAACCTGAACAAAACAGCACCGACAATTTACTTGGGCAATACAGAATTGGTGGAGGTCTTTATGCAGAAGTTATTTTAGATTTAAAAGAAAATGGAAAGTTTGTTCATGAATTTCAATACTCGGAATGCGCTGGTAATGGGTATACTTACAGAACAAGAGGTAACTACAATATTCTAAATGACAGACTAATTCTAGAGCCAATCTCTGCTATTTACATCGATTATTTTAATAATATTCTTGGAGGACTTGTTAAAGATAGTATCATCTATCAGAATATTAAGACTCAGGATTACCAAATAGTTAAATGGGATAAATTGGTTTACTTACTATCAGAAGCCAATTTTTTACCTGGATCAGATAGTGTTCAAAATGATTATGTAAGATTTATAGAAGACTTAAACTGTGGTTTTGAACCGTCATTCGGTCATTGCTTTGGAAAAAGGATTCAAGGTTATAAGCCAAATATTAAATTTGATAAACTCAGTTTACCTGTAAAATACCAAAACAAAATTTTAGATGAACCAGTAATTGCTAAAGTTTTAAAAATTGATTCTCTCGAATTGGACGATTCAGTTATAATACCTCTCGAAATTCATAGAGCAGAAATACATAATGATTATATATTCAAACTTGATAAAGGTAAGAAGGATGGAGTGACAGTTGGTTTAAAATTTTTCACTTATATGGAATCTAATCAAATGGAGATAGCTATTGCAGAAGAAAATGTAAGTTATGGAATTATGCCTTATTACAATGAAAATAGTATATCGCTGAAAGAAGGAGAAGAATTGTCTACTAGCTTAATTTGGTAATTTTTAATTATTTGAGAAGGTTAGAATTGCTTATTTTAAGTTAGTTATTCTTAGAATTGCAATGAATATAATTGTTAATAGAAAAGATTTACTTCCTTAATATTTATTTTCCATCTCAAAAATATAATTAAAAAAGGATGGATAAGATGGAGAGATAACAATAAGATTCTTGTTGAATATTATAGTGAAAGTTAAACAGCCAAATTAAAGCTAAAACAACCAATGCAAACATTAAAAGACCTGATAGAGAAATATGTAGATGAGGAGAATACATTTGCACTGGATCAATTATTTGATAAATTGTCGGTGAATGGGACTGAGGAGGAAAAGAAGATTTTGGCAGAAGGTTATCTTTCAAATTTTGCACAGTGCCAGTATGATTATATGTGTGGCAAATTTAACGACATCGACTGGATTTGGGAATTAATAGACTGGCTAGAGAAGGTAAAAGTACTGGATGCTGAGTTTGACGAATTAGATTACTACAAAGGGCATGTATATGAAATGCTTTCTTCAACTAGTGAGAAACCTGAAAATAAAATCAAGTTTAATAAATTGAGTACGGCTCATTTTAGAAAGCAAATTGAGCATGGTAATGAAGATGTTGATGTGCAGATCAATCTGGCAAAAAGCATCTTCGAACATTGCCAACTAACAAAAACATATAAAGCAGGATCGATGCAGGAAATATGCGATTTGTTAGTTGAAGCTATACATTTAGAAAGAAAGGCAGAAAATCAATACAGTTTTTTTGGCTTTAATGGTTCAAGCATTTCGGCATTTTTAAACACAGCTTACGAAATTTTGGCTTTGCAAATAAAAAATAGCGATCTGTATCACCACCAATTAATCAATGCTTTCAGAAATTCAATTCAGCAGTATACAGATGCCGAACCAATGATTTATTATCATTGGGCTGATACATTGCATAGAATTACCCAATGGGTAGATTACACAAACACTACTACTAGTAGATTATCTTTTGAAGTGGTAGAGAGAATTTGGTTGGAGATCAGAATGGTGATGGAAAACATCATCGATATATATTCGGAAAGCGAACATTTTTTAACCAGTGCAGGTCACTTATTTGTAAGGTTGGCAGAAAAGGAACACAGTTATTATTACTATAAGGTTTCGCTAAATTACTATAAAAAAGCCTTGGCAATTAATAGTAAAACTTGGAGTAATCCGCTGTATGCCAGCAATTCTCTAAAAATGATGGCTTATATTTCTTTAGAAGATGGTGATAGTAAAAAGGCTTTAGATTTATTTAACCAAGGATTGCAGATCTATGAAACATCTCAAAAGGAGCTTGATGATTTTCAGTTGAATCTGAATCATGCTGATTTTCTGTTTGAATATGCCCGTTTGTTCGAAGGTTTTTCGAGTAAAAACACATTGTTAGAAGTTCAAAAGTTATACGAAGCCTCAAAAGCTTTAGCCAATAATTTTTATACCCAACCTTTTTATGGTTTAGCAAAAACAGCTTTAAAACTTAAAGATAAGCAAGCCTGTGTGGCTATCTTAAAAGAATGTGGAGCTATCTTTTCAAATGAGTACCACACCCACGATTTTAATGAAATCAAAACAGACAAAGACTTCGTAGAAATTCATGAGTTAATTCCCCAAATAATCGAGGAGATAGAGAAGGGGAAAGGTTGAATCCTACAAATACCACTGCACCATTTCGCGCCAGAATCTGGCTTTATGGGCTTCTCCTTCCCAAACATGGAAATCGTGATGTATGCCTTTTTGCCATAAATGATGGCTCAAATGCTTATTGTTATCAATAAAAGCATCATCTTGCCCAATAGCAAAAACGATATCCATCCTTCTTAACTCATTTAAAATCTGGTGATCGTTTAGGTTAGGAATATACTGGCTCGGCATACTCAAATAAACTTGCTCATCTCGATAGCCATGAAGCAAATCTGCAAAAACACCCATGTTACAAGTGAGATCGTATCTGCCACTCATTCCCACTGCCTTCCCGAAATACTGCGGATATTTAAAGGCAATGTTTATAGCATGGTAAGCGCCCAAACTACAACCGACAGACATCATTACGTAATTGTTATTCTTCTCACGAGAGAGTGGCAAAACTTCATCGATTATATATTTCTCGTATTGCAAATGGCGATTAATTCTCCCACTCGGATGCGCCCAAAAACAATAGAAACTTTCCTGATCTATGCTGTCTACGCAGTAAACTTGCAGCCATCCATTTTCTATGGGTTCTCTTAAGGCGCCAATAACTCCCCAGTTTTCGTAATCGTAAAACCTTGCCGTTCGGGTTGGGAAAAAAAGTACGCGAGCACCTGAATGGCCATAAACCATCAGTTCCATATCTCGCTTTAAATGTTGGCTAAACCACTTGTGATATTCCTTGTGCATCGAAGTTGAGTTTGATGCACAAAAATTAGGGATTTTAAATGATCAAAGTATTAAGCCAGTTTAAAGTAATTTTGAAGAATAAGCCAGTAATGTTTCCTTCCAGATTTTATAACCTGCTAGGCTTATGTGCAAACCATCTTCTTGGAAGAATTTATGATCAGGATAGTTATTTTTAAGCATTTTATCGCAAATATCAATGTAAAATACTTGATCGTCGAGCTTGCCTATTTCCTTTTTAATTACCTCATTCGTGTAGTTAATTTGATCAATTATATTCCACCTTTGTATACTTGGTTTTATAGAAATAAATCCGATCGGGATATTTCCATACTGCTCTCTTATAAGATAGACCAGAAGCTTAAATGAGTTAAAAACTTCTTCGGGATGTCTGCCATCGCCCAAATCATTATCTCCTGCATAAATGATAATAGACTTGGGCTTTACACCTTCCATAATTCTTTTAAAATACCAAGCGCAGGCAGCCAATGTAGAGCCACCAAAACCGAAATTCACCAAGTTGGTTTCTGGAAAATCTTCTTCTAAAGTATCCCACATTCGCACAGATGAACTGCCGTAAAATACAACTGTCTCTTTATTTTCTAAAGTAGTTTTGAGCGCTTCAAGCCTTTTAACTTCGTCTTCGTACCAGAACATTAACTGCTTTTTTTGTCTATTGAAAATTCGGTTGAATAAGAAGTTGGAAAGATACTTAATAATTTTAGTGCGCATTTTGATTTGATATGAACAAAAAGAGAAAATTGAATATACTTTGGCGACACGAAGTAAACAAACTAGTAATTTAATATGCTAAAAAATGGAGTGTTTTGCTTTTCTTACTAAATTGGGTTTATCAGAAAATAGCTTTCTCTGTATCACTACCAAATTAGTAAAATATGAAAATAACCAACTCACTTCTCAGTCTAATCATTTTAGCTCAGCTATTATTAAGTTGTAATTCTAAACAGCAAACCGTTTCAGAACCAGAAGAAATACCCTTGTCTCAAGCTATGGCAGATTCAGAAATGAAGAGAAACCCAAATGCTTGGATGATCGACTTTCAGCCAGACCCAAGATGGTCTTATGTAAATGGATTGGTTTGTCTTTCTATTCTTGATGTTTGGGAAAAAACCAAAGAACAGAATTACTTCGATTATGCAAAAGGCTATGCAGATTCGCTCATAAATAATAATGGTGAGATCATCACTTATAAGAAAGCTAGTTACAATCTGGACAATATCAATTCTGGCAAGATACTATTTAGCCTTTACAAAGAAACAGGAGACGAACGCTACAAAAAAGTGATGGACACACTCTATCATCAACTGGAAGAACAGCCAAGAACACCGGAAGGCGGCTTCTGGCATAAGCAGATTTACCCGAATCAAATGTGGTTAGATGGTATTTATATGAGTGCGCCTTTCTATGCTGAATACGCGGTTTCTTATGGCAGCGATTCCGTTTTTAATGATATAGCACATCAATTTGAATTACTTAATGAGCACGCGAGAGATAGTAAGACTGGTTGGTATTATCACGGTTGGGATGCAAGCAAATCTGTTTATTGGGCAGATAAAGAAACGGGTTTATCTAAAAATTTTTGGGGCAGGGGAGTTGGTTGGTATTACATGGCTTTGGTAGATGTATTAGATTATTTTCCGGCAGAGCATCCTAAGAGAAAAGTGATATTAGATCAGTTTATCGATTTAACTAATACCATTATTAAATGGCAAGATGAGAAAACAGGTTTGTGGTATCAGGTACTAGATCAAGGAGAGCGAGAAGGAAATTACCTAGAAGCCACTTGCTCTGCTATGTTTGCCTATGGCTTGTTAAAAGGAGTTGATAAAGGTTATTTAGGTGATGATAAAATTCCCCTAGCAAAATTGGCTTATGAGGGAATTGTTAAAAACTTGATTGTAAAACATCCTGACGGAGAAGTTGAGTTAATCGATTGCTGCGCAGGTGCAGGTTTAGGTCCAGCAGATAATCCGGTGAGAGATGGCACTTATGAATATTACATCAATGAGAAAAAACGCTCGAACGATGGCAAAGGTACTGGACCATTTATAATGGCTAGTTTGATCTACGAAAACTCAACAAAGTTTAAAGGAGAGAAACTATAATTTAGGCGGATAAAAATCAGAAAATTTCTGGCGATTTTTAATTTTTATTTTGTTTTAAGGAACAAAGACTAGTTTTGCTATAGAGAAAGTTTCAAAATTTGATCTTATGTCCAAAAAGATATTCAACCTACCCGACGATTTTATAGATGAAAGCCAAGAGATTTTTTTACATTTCTATGCAACGAATCAGAACTCTGTAAAAAACAGAGTGGTTTTCTCTAGAAACGTTTTCAGTTTGTTGTTAGAAGGGGAAAAAGAGGCTTATGTTAAAACTTCCTATACCAAGATCGGCAAAGACAAATTCTTGCTCATTCGCAAGGGAACATCTTTAATGACAGAGAAACTTTTAGAAAACAATTGGTATAAAAGTATCCTTTTGTTTTTCTCTAATGCGGCTTTGTTAGATTTCTGCTTGAGGTATCATGTTTCATTAGATAAAGATGGTTCTGATATTGAATCAGATTACATGTTGGTAATTGAGAAGGATGACTTTGTACTGAACTACGAGAATTCTTTTAAAATTCTTGAAGATGAAAAGCTGCGAAAAGATGAGCAATTATTAAAGGTGAAGTTCGATGAAATTATGCTTTTCTTACTAAAGAAATATCCTCAGCAAATTACTCCATTTATACAAAATGCGCTTAACGAGAATGATAACCACGAATTTAAGAGCACTGTTTTACAACATATAGACGAAGGTTTAACTGTAGAAGAACTGGCTTTTTTATGTAATATGAGTCTATCGAGCTTTAAGAGAAAGTTTAATGATGTATTTGAAAACTCTCCTGGTAAATACATTACAGAGTCTAAAATGAAGAAGGCAAAAAAGCTACTTTTGCAAGATAGAAGACCTAGCGAAGTGTATTTTGAACTGGGTTATAAAAACCTTTCTAGCTTTAGCAATGAGTTCAAAAAGTATTTCGGAACCTCTCCAAAGTTGTTTCAGGTGGAAAATAGGGCTAGTAGCGTAACTTATTGAACCGATAGCGTAACAATCATTCCAGCCTGAGTTTGGATATTTGCAATGTAAAACAAACTCAGAAATAATGAAAAAAATCACGTTCACGTTCATTGCGATTTTAGCAACATTTATCATAAGTCAAGCACAAACTTTTACACTAAAAAGTACCAGTGTAGGCGGACAAGCCAGTAGCGAAAATGTATTTAATGGATTTGGTTGCACAGGCGACAATAGCTCACCAGCACTTAGTTGGGAAAATGCACCCGAAGGTACCAAAAGTTTTGCAATTACTATGTACGATCCAGATGCGCCGACTGGTAGTGGCTGGTGGCACTGGGTAATGTTCGACGTTCCGGCAGATGTAAAAAGCTTAAAGAAAAATGCAGGAAGTATTGAGGCTCAACTTGCTCCGAAAAATGCTATTCAAAGTATTACAGATTATGGTGCTTATGGTTATGGTGGACCTTGCCCGCCAGAAGGTCACGGTCCTCACCAATACATTGTAACAGTGTATGCACTTAAAACCGATAAATTGGGTGTAGATAAAAACGCAAGCCCGGCTTTGGTAGGTTTTAACCTTACTGCCAATACTATTGAAAAAGCTTCGATTGTTTTTTACTATCAGCGATAAGGCAAAAAAATTCCCCTCCTGTAATCTAAAAAGATAGAAGGAGGGGAATAAATAAAAGTAATAAAGCTATATTCAAAATTCCATTTTGTGCTCAATATTGTATTGGGTAAAAACTTCTTTTTCATTTTTATTTAAGCAAGAAATAAAAATGGCTTTGCGAGATTTTGTATCATCGATTTGCTTGAAAAAAGCTTTTAAAACTCCATTAGGAGTGTTTTTATCAATGTTGAGAATTATTGCAATAGTTTTTTCAATATCCTGTGGAGAATACACATCCAATATGTAATCAGGTATCTTACTAGGGCTAATAAACAGATCATTTACTTGAATATAATGTTTCCCATCTATATAGTTATCTTCATTTGCAGCATCAATAAATTTATCCTTTAACCTTCCTAAGCTTATGTATTCTACATCGTAGTATTTGTGAATTGAATCTGCTAAGAAAACTTGATCTTCACAGTTTGATAATTCAATGTCTACCATTAACTCGTAATCTGGATCATGGCTTACTGATTGAGTTTTAGAGCAAGAAAATGTAATTAATAGGAGAATAAAGAAGTGAAGTTTGAGATAGTTTTTCATCTGAATATAAAAGCAAGAATTATTAGCTTGAAAACTCCTCAGGATATTCAACTGTCCCACTTACTCCGCTCAATACGTTTTCGACTAGCTCTATTGCCATACAGTTTTCTGGAGGTACATCGAAGGGGAATTTAATCCCGAAATTATTGGCTTGTTGGTAACCAAACTTCGGATAGTATGCTTCGTGCCCGAGTACTAAAACAGATTTAAAGTCTAGTTCTTTTGCTTTTTGGTGAGCTTGTTCTATTAGCTTTCTGCCAACCCCTTTTCGCTGGTAATCTGGGAGTACAGATACTGGTGTAAGTGCTAGAGAATCAAATTCATCATCTCCATTTTTGATTTTTACTTTAGTAAGTAGAATATGGCCAACTATTTTATTATCAACTTCAGCAACGATAGATAATGCAGGTTCAAAAGCTTTTGACATTCTCAATCGCTCAACAAGAAATTGCTCAGTATGGTCACTATAAACTTCATCTTTAAAAGCCTTTTCTATAAGCTCAAAAACTGCTTTGTGGTCTTCTGTAATTTCTTGTCTGATTGTGATTTTCATATTACAAATCTATTGAGTTATACAAATTCATCAAATAATATCTAAACCATCTATATTTCTTTCATCTCCATCTTCGAAAATACATTTTCTTATAATGGCAAAGTCATGTGCATTGAAGAGTAGGGTAGAATTAAAAGTCTGATTTTCGATTATATCCGGCTGTATAATGTTAGTGATTTCTTCCTTCTTACAATTAATTAGCAGAAAAATAAGAAATATTACTGGTACAGATTTCATTAAATATTCTATAAATCGGGTTTTCGTGCTCTTAATATTAAATGAAGATACGACATAAGGATTTATATCCATCTTCTGACTTTTGATTTATACATTTCATACTCTGAACCAAATATTTTTTGCATGTTTTGTTCTTCAACTGTAAATTATTAAGACTAGTGATCCTCAAAAAGCTTACAAAATGGGGAGGAGAATAAATAATTATGATAGGCTTACGTGGCATAATATGGGTTTAGGTAGTCAATTAAGATTTTCAAACAAGCAAAAGTTTGAACAAAATGAGGAATTAAAACAGCTATTATTTGCGACTAAGGGTAAAACGATAGCTTTAAGTGATCCTAGGGATAAACTTTGGGGAATAGGATTACCTGAAAATGACGCTAGAGCACAAAATCGTGAAACATGGAATGGAAAAAGTCTATTAGGAGATATTCTTACTCGACTTAGGATAGAATTAATGGGAGAGTATTAAATCTTGGAATGTGGAAGCTAATTGTCTAAGTTTTTCTTTAGCTTCTACATTTTTAACCATAAAGTTAGGCAAGGAGTCAATACCATACCTTCCTGCAAGAATACCGGTACAAATGGAAGCTATAGAATCTACATCTCCGCCTATTTTAATAGCATTTTTCAACCCATCAAAAGCACTTGTTGAGTGTTTAAGGACATATAAAACACAAGCCCCTGTAAGCATTGCATCTGAAGGTAAGCCTTTTATACCAGGTAAGAATCTAGGTTTTGTGATGGGTTGTTTTCCACAAAGCACCTCGTAATGTTGTTCTTTAAGTTCAGATGGAGTGGGTAGCTGATTAACAAGAGTAAGTAAGTCGGCTGTTTCTTTATCAATTCCTTGAATATGTTTTAAACAATAAGATATAATTTTATTAGAGTTTTCATACTTTACAAGCAAATATTCGGTAGCTCTTGCTACAATAATACTTGCAGCTCTTGTTTTAGGATGGGGGTGTGTAGCATCAGCGTTTATTATGGCATATTTATCTATATCATCACTAAGAAGAAAGCCTAATGGGACAGCCCTCATTGGTGGAGCATTCCCGGGATATTTTCTGTCTCTTTGAAATACTCGAACTTCTTCAATGCTTTTTTCACCATTAAACACCCATCTCATCGAACCGTGTCCATTCCTTCCGTATCCCTTTTCCTTAATTCCTTTATTATATTCTATAGTCCAGTGTTTTAGCAAAAGTTCTTCTGAAAACTGTTCTTTTGATAGTAGGGCATTGATAACACCAATGGTCATTTCAGTGTCATCAGTATAGTCCCACTCATTATAGTTCTTGGTAAAAATATTTGTATCAACATCAAATGTATTAATGAGATGTCGAGCATTGATAAATTTAGAAAAATCAACATTAGCTTTTATCCAGTCTCTATCCTGAAATTCCAATCCAGCTCCGAAGGCATCTCCTATAGCTATTCCTAGTAATACATCTTCAAAGTTCATAATTGAGGAGAGAAGAGTTTATTAATATATTAAGCCAAATTATTTACCTTTTTGAGATTGCTTGCGATATGCATAAAATTATATTGAAGTATATTTATAATAGAATATCATAATTTTAACTTTATGCAAATTAATCAAAAAATATTTACAATCAAGAAAATTACTTCGAAGGCCAAAAATGTATGTTCCTGAAATCCAGCGATTAGCTTAAGCAAGCTTATTGATTAAGTTGGACAACTATTATCTTTCTGGAAATAAACTTTTGGAAGAAGCCCTAAGGCTAAATGGTGCTTTTAAGTCCCTACGGAAATCTGGCTGGGAAGTATAAAGTCTAAAATAGACAATTGTTGATTTAACTGGTGGCTTTCATGACCCCGTCTATGCGACCCAGTATAGAATAATTTATGAACATTAAAGATACATCCCCTAAGAATTTTTTTTCCAATTCAAAAATTTTTAAATGTTGAAAAAAAATATGAAAATGGTGGTTATCAATCCTCGTGCAGCAGGTATCGATATTGGTTCAAGCTTATTTAACAAAAGCATCTAATAGCAGATTAAGTTTAGTTTCTATTCATTCAACCTAGCAAGAGAAATTTTCTTGTAATCGTGTCCAATCTAATTCATTACTCAACTTAATTTTACTTTTTACAAAATGCGAATTTATCACACATAAAGAATAAAGCTGATATCTGTTAGTGCCTCAATTTTATGGTAAGTTTTAGCCGGAAATTCTATTTTGGTAGGAGCATCAACCTTCCAAGTTTTATCTCTCAATGTAATTTCGGCTGAGCCGGTAATTATGTAAATTAATTCCTCTGCGTTTATATCATTGTCTCCGATAGTGGTTCCTTTGTTCCGATAAAGTATTTTAAAACCATCAGCCTGATAGGTTTTGCCGTATTCATTCTCTTTAAGTAGTGCTATATCCATAGTGGCTATATCCATATTGATAATTATTAAAGCTTAAAGATAGTGAATATGCTGAGAAGTGTATTTGGAGTTTAATCGTCCTAAGTCTTTCTTTTTGTATTTCGATTAAAAATGCTAATCGTACTTTATTTTTAATAACACTGAAGACAAAACCAACAGTTATCGAAATTACGATTTAAAAGGTCATCGTTTTTTATCCAATAATAAATTCTTCCAGAATCACCCCACATCATATTGAGCGCATCGTTACTATCGATTTGAAGTAGTAAGCTCCAATTTTCAGCATTTTGTTCTAGCTTTTTTGATTTTGACTCTTCTAGGCAATTCTCATCACCATAGTTAATACCGTTTGAAACAAATTCACACTCGACTTCCATACCATTTTGAATATTGTCGGAATGTCCTAGTACTTTGTTAGAAGTTTCATCAATCGTGGAATTGATCAAATCAAAA
>PBYL01000165.1 GCA_002729595.1 Thalassovita sp.
CATAATAAGAAAGATAAACCCCATCTTTTTTACCATATTGAATAGGAACTACTTCTTTTACTTTCTTTTGAGAATTATCGTAGAAAGTAATTTCAGAATCTTTTGGATGACCTCTGTAATAATACTGTTTATCTAACAATTCCATATTATTACCATACTTCTCCCATCTACCATGCTTGGTACCTTTGTAAAAAATACCCCTATCAACCAAAAAGCCATCTATAGTTCTCTCATAAGTTCCATGTAATAACATGCCCATTTCAGGCTTGTAATGTTCTGGAGCTATTTTTCCTACTTCTCTTTTTTTATCATCAAAGAAGTAAACTTCACTCACAAATTTATTTGGAACTTCTGGTTCTTTTAAAACATGAACTTTACGGAAAATAACTTTAGTCCTACTATTATTATATTCCTTCGTATACCTCACTTGGGTTTTAATACCATAGAAAACCTTTTTCTTTCTTTTCTTTTTCTTAGCTTTCTTTTTCTCTACTTCTATGGCACCCGGATTTATCTCCAGTGTAGGCTTAAAGTTTGGATTCGTTTGAACTAATAATGTATCACTTACCTCAGTACTTTCTTTTTCCTTCTTTTTATTTTGGGAAAAAGCTGGTACTAACAAAGTTATATTTACTATAAATAATAAAAGAGATGTCTTTAAAAATTTTCTAAACATATAACTAAAAAAATTTAAATTCTTCAGGTATTCTGTTTTTAAGGAAGAATAAATGTTTTTATGTTAGAATAGTTCCTCAAAGCTACATTAAGTACTTGAATAAATTTACAAAGATCTATTAACTAACAAATCTTATTAACAATAGGTTAGATTTTAATATAAAAAATATTTAACAATACTCAATGTAGCCTATTTTTTAGCAATTAAAAACCATCATCATCGTCGTCATCATCTTCATCTTCAGTAGATTTTTCCTCTTTTGGAACTCCTTCGTCCACTACATCACCAAATATATCAGAATCGATTAACTCTTGATCAATATCTTCTACAGCACCATCTTCTGGAATATAAATATCAAGCATATCATCAAGTCCTAAGTAATTCATTCTAAAGCTACTTAAATAACCTAATAACTCATCATTAGAAGCTCTAGAAACACTACCGCCACCTTTTTTACCAGCAAGTGTCTCGTTAAATGTAGCATTTGAAGATAAAGCATGTACTCCTTCTTTTTGGAAACTAAAATAGAACCAGTTTTCTTCATTTGCCATCACAAATACTTTGGCATCGTAATCTGTTTCGCTCTTAGGAATTTCAATATAACCAGTAACTAAAGAGTTTACATCGCCTTTAAATACGTTACCTAAACCTAAATCACCAGTGCTATACAAACTTCTGTATTCAGATGACCATTTCAGATTCACATCTGAAAACATAATACCTTCTCCAAAAAATGCAGCAAAACTCTCATTGCCATTTCTGTATTTATAAAGGTACTCATCAAGCTGCTTTTGAGTAAGTATCTGTGTAAGCTTAGCAACCACCTCATCTGACTCTTCAAATGGAGAAATTACTTCTTCTACATTATCTAGAATGTCGTTTGCTAAATTATTAGAAGTCCCTGTTGCTTGTGGTATGCTAAAATAGATTTGAGAATTAATGTCATATTCTTCTTTAACATAATTACCATTTCCTTTACCAGTAGCTTTTATAATATAATCTTTGGTATTTTCTACAAGGTTTAATTCTCCATCAAACTCAACTTGATGGCTTTCAAAATTATAGATAAAAAGATTTCCTTTACCTTCAGGATTATCTAGTTTTTCTTGAGTTGCTAGAACATAATTTTTGGTAGAATCATCAAAAATTAGGTTACCTCTACCTTGAAAGATTGTAAAATCATTTACACGATCTCTATCGAAATGCACCATAGAAGGGTAGAAATCTCTATCTATTTTACCTAAAAATATACCTGTAGCTAATTTTGTTGGATAACCAGCAGCTTTTAGGTTTTCATCTACTTGAATGACACCATGAGTCTCTTCGTTTTCAGATTTGTAGGCAAACCAACCATTATTTGCACGTTCGACATCTAGTGCAACCTCGCCATCAAACTTCAAATATTTCTCATAGTCCAACATGGTAAGTTTACCTTTATAAATAAATCCGGGTAAAAACTTAAACTCATCGTCTTCTCTAATCTCCGCTTGTGCAGAAGTTACAAACTCAACAGTTTTATCTTGACCTTTTTCTTCTTTGGCTTTCTCAATATTAAAGTTTGTAAACCTGATCTCGTATGGATCATTTACACCCATTGTATATTGATAAGAAGCTTCACCTTCAAACTTATTTCTAGAAATAATTTTGATGTTAGCATCTGTAAGTGTGTGAAACTTGTTAAATGCATTCATCTCAATTGTAGCATTGTTGAGCTCATCAATATTTGCATTCTCTCTTACGAATACTCTACCGCTATCTGGAATTACCCTAACATTGGCAATGGTAATATATGGTACACCTTCTAGGTTTAGAATGTGTTCGTTCAAATCGTATACTGCATCACTAGCAAAAATTTCGAGTGAATCTTGTCTTCTGTTATTTGAAGTAAATTTACCTAAACCCATTTCATTTTCACTATCAACACTCATGACTAATGTATGCTGATCGAGATTCCATAAAACCTGACTAATGTTGGTTTCATATTGGATGTAGGGTAGGGTAAAACTATTTTCACCTTCTACTTCTGATGTGGCAACAGCAACTCTTTCACCTAAATCGTATTCAACTTTTACATTCTCACCTAACAAACCAGGTGTATTAGGATCATTAGATTTAATAATAAACTCAGAGTTTCTCGCCACATATTTCGAAGCCTCCATCTGGAAGTCTTTCGATTTATTCAAAGAGTTTGGAGTTTCTATTTTTCCATCCCCCTTCAAGTTATCACTGGTTAATGCCAGAGTGCCTTCAAACTTGGTACTTGGGTCATATATTTCAAAAGGAGCGTCTTTCTCATTAGTCAAAAGCATACTGTCATTATCCACCAACCAGCGCATTTTGTAATGCTGCATTTTTACTGAAGGATAACTTGCTCCATTAAACTCTCCTGCAACAATTTCACCTTGCTCACCACGTGTATGGACTGAGTCTGAATAGAAAATAAAATCTTTTGATTCGAAAGAACCAGCCAGATACTCAATTTTACCTCGCCCCCTTATACCTTTATTATTCAAGGTAATCTCATTGTAATACTTTGCTTTATCATTATAGAGAGGAACACCAGCAGGATTCATTTGTCGCTTAAATCCAAATGAGTAATCTGGCTGAATAGAGATAACTTGTTTAAAGTCTGGGAATATTCCTTCGGTTTTAAATTTACCGTCGAATGTAATTACATCTGTGTTGTTATCATTCAAACTATCTATTACAAATGGAGGAATTTCAAACCTGATTCTATGGTCATAAGCACCAGATAAAATCTCTTGACCATCAAAATAGATTGCCCCACCTTTTTTAGCATCAAGAATTGGATATCTCTCCATGCTTTTTCTACCCGATTTATTTTGAGGGTTTGAGATATAAAGGATACCACCAGTTTGCACAATATTGTTAGCTAATTCTCTTTTAACTCCATCATCATGAGTTACTAGAATACCAATTGAATCGATTACTTCTAGGTTTACATTGAAGCTATCGTAGTTATAGGTAAACTCAGGACCTCTAAATACGAAGTTTCCTGCTCTCATCTCTCCACCAAAAGTTGTGTTTCTTCCATCTTTCAGGTTAACTTTTCCATCTTGAGGCGTTACAAGTACCTTCATTGAGTCACTAATCATAAACTGATCTACACCTTCCAGACTAAAATCTTTACCTTCTAGAGAAACAGTAAGGTTAGGTTTATCTGTAGTTCTAGAGTGCATAATCATGTTATCGTAGTCAACTCCACGTTTGCCTTGCATAGCATATACATATAATTTCGCTTTTCGCTGTATATCTACTATGTCAGTTTTGATATCATAAGTAATGTAACCTCTACGACTTAACTCAACCATTGCACCTTTTACAACTTCTGGATTTTGCTTAAGTGATCTAGCCATATCAGAAGAGTAGAAGGTATTCTTTTTTACTTTATTAGAATAACCCACCAGCATTTGAAGCGGATGGAAATTATAATTACCTTTTAATGCGATGAATCGATACTTATCAAAGTAATCTTTCGACTCTACAACTAAAGGAATTCTATCTCTAGCATTTAGGATTTCCAAATCGAAACTATCTGCTTCTACACTCCATTCTAAATAATCTGCAGAAATATTTACATCATTTCTGGTATCAACAAATTGAGATATTTTATAATCGTGCTTGTCTTTTCTTGCTTGAAGCAATTTATCGTTTGTATGATATTTCAATTCAACCGCAGGGTGGGAGATAGAATCTTCTGCACTATAATGAATTACAAATTCTGTTTTTGGACTATATAAAAGAGAATCTGCAAATGAGAATCCTTTTTTAGAGCGAGCTGTAAACTTATTTCCAGTACTTCCTTCATATCTAATTAAAGACTCACCACCATGAAATACTGAATTACTTTTAAACTTTTTACCCTCTAAAGATACTCCACCTCTATAAGTAATATCTTCTACTAAATCTTCTATTACAATATTGGCATGATAAGACTTAAATCGAGGATATTGAGCTCTTTCAGGTTTGCTGTTGTGTATATGACTTTTATACTCTAATACACCTGGAATTTCTCCTTCGGTTTGTGTATTATATGTCAGTTTTGCATCTTCTGAAACAAACTCTGGGTTGTGAAAATCGAAACTAAATCTACCTAATTCAGCAAAAACTTCTTCTTCCGGTAAGCCAACATTCTTCCATGTTATCTTCGCGCTTTCAGTTACTAATGTGTCATTTTTTAATAGTAATGATGCATTCACACCTTTAAGATCTAAAGTGTCATAAACTGACATCATCACAAAATCAGCATCACTAATTTTTATGAATGGTCCATTAACAGGTGGAAGTAATGGTTCGGGTATTTCATAAAGTTCTGTTTCAACTAACATTGTTTCTTCGCCATCACCGCTAGCCAAAGTTGTTGTATCTTCCGTTGCCCAAGAATCTTCTGCGCTACTCCAACCACCATCATCACCTGAATCGCTCCATGCATCTTCTGCAGTACTCCAGCCATCAGATGAGCCCCAACCATCATCAGAAGAAGACCAACCTTCGTCATCATCTAAAGTAGAATCTTCCATTAATTCGCCTTCTTCCTCATCCATAAGTTCTCCCTCAAACCACTCTTCTTTATCTTCCTCTTCTTCCTCGCCTAATAAAGCACCTTCTTCTTCTAAGCCTTCATCTGTAGATGCATACAGGTCGCCTCCCATTCTTTCCGGATCGGGTACATGTTCAAAACTAAAGTTACCCTTTATCATAATCATACTGTTATATTGCGATCTATATACAGTATCTGATGTTAAGAACTGCTCTGACTGTTTTAAAAAGTTAGCCATTACATCTCTTTGATAAAACTGAACCGTAGTATCTGTAACTTCTAAAAAGCGGGTAAATTCATCGTGAGATAGATTTCTGATAGTGTTAGCATTTTCAACACATTTCATAAATCTGACAAAGTGAGGTCTTAAAGCAAGACGCTTGGCGTACATTCCACTAAAAATACTATACACATGCGTTTTTTGGGTTTCATCCAATCCATCGTAAACAGATTGAAATCCTGAAACAAGCGAATCTTGCTCTTCAGCATCTGGTCTCTGAAATAAACCTGTTAAATCAACAATAAGACTATCAGGTTCTTCAAAAGGCACTCTGCTGTATTGAGCGAATAATTGACTATATAATGCCACAAAACTAATGGCAAAGAACAATGCTTTTCTCATAAAGTAGCTAAAGATTGAATACCTTTTATTGATATTGCTAATGAATTATCTTCAGGAGATTTATGCCATAGATTTAATACTAAGACACAAATCATCGCTATTAAGTTCTAATAGTTGTGAATGTCAGCAGATAATACAGGGCAAAAATCTATCCTTTCTTAAAAACCAAGCTAACCCAGTTTTCCTGCACTTTGCTTTTTATGAATTGTAAACGTAAAGATGTGGCTTTATTGACTATTAAAGGAATATCTTCACCATGAAAACCGCTTAAAATTAAGGTTCCTTCTGATAATAGCATATCGTTGTAGACCGGAATTTCTTCCAGAATTACGTTGCGGTTGATGTTTGCCAATACAATATCGTACTGACCTAAATGAGTGAAATCTGCTGCTGTTCCTAGCTGGCAATTAACTGTAACACCATTGAGCGTGGCATTCTCTAATGTGTTTTCTACTGACCAGTCTTCTACTTCGCAAGCGTCTACTTGTTGTGCACCAAGCTTAACTGCCATAATTGAAAGTACGCCAGTTCCGCTACCTGCTTCAAAAACTTTTTTACCTGCGTGATCAGTTTCCATTTGGTTTAGCAACATGAGTTTGGTGGTTGCATGATGCCCAGTACCAAATGACATTTTAGGAGTAATAAGTAATTCGTACTTATATGGCTTTGGCGGTTCGTGAAACTCTGCTCTAATCAAACAGTCGTCATTTACAAAAACCATATCGTAGTTACTCTCCCAGAGCTTATTCCAGTTCTGTTTCTCTACTTCTTCAGACTGGTAACTTAATGAACCTAATGAAGAATAAAAACCGAAGACCTCATCTACAGCATCTTCGTTAAACTCATCCTTTTCAACAGAAGCCTCAAAACCAGAATCAGTTTCTATAAAAGAATCAAATCCGAGCTCAGCTAACTCTGCCATAAGTAAATCTGCTGCTTCCTCGTTACAGCTTACTTTTAAAAGGATATAACTCATTAGGTTTTTCTTTAATTAGCTGCAATGCTAATGTAAAACAAATGAAAATAAAATTTTACGATTCAGATTATCTGTTACAGCGTGCTTCTACATCCACATCTGTGTAATGTACTGTAAAATCTGCCAAATTTCGATCTTCTACATAACAGATAGTAAATTCTGCAAAAGCTTTATTTTTTGTAAAAAACCAAAGTCCAGTATCATCTGCCATTAATTCATTTGTTTCTTTAAAAACTATTAAATCTGCAGAGTATTCGTCTTCTTCGATATATACCCGATAAGTCGCTTCGAATACATTTTTCACTTCGAAGGCAGTTCCATATACATCGCAAATTTCAGTTCGATCAGATTTTAGTTGCTTATTTTCTACCGGTAAGAAACCAAGCAACATTGGCACTAGTATAAAAAATAGCTTCATATATCAAGAAAGCAGGAAAACATTTTGTTTGTTCCCTGCTCTTTAAATTTTGTTGAATAAGATAAGTTCAAGAGAACTAATTTGTTCAAATTAATAAGATTTAGCGATATCGATAAAGTCTCTTGATTTTAAAGAAGCTCCACCTATTAAACCACCATCTACATCTGGACAAGCAAATAGTTCTTCTGCATTAGAAGGCTTGCAGCTTCCACCATAAAGAATAGAAGTTTCTGCTGCTACATCTGCACCATATTTTTTCTCTACTAATCCTCTAATAAATGCATGCATTTCTTGAGCTTGTTCGCTACTTGCAGTTTTACCAGTACCAATTGCCCATACGGGTTCGTATGCAATTACTACTTTAGAGAAATCATCTGCTGAAAGGTGGAAAAGAGACTCTTCTAATTGAGAACCAACCACTTCTTCTTGCTTGCTTGCTTCTCTTTCGTCTAATACCTCGCCACAGCAGAAAATTGGTAACATATCATTCGCTAAAACAACATCTACTTTTTCTGCAAGCTCTTGGTTGCTTTCTTTAAAATATTCTCTACGCTCACTGTGTCCAAGAATTACATAATCGATTCCATAAGACTTTAACATTGGTGCAGCTGTTTCACCAGTATAAGCGCCAGAAGTTTTAGTGTAGCAATTTTGCGCACCTACAAATACATTTGAAGAACTACCTACTAAACTTTTAACCTGAGATAAATGAATAAAAGGAGTACACATAATTAAAGTAACATCTGAAGGTACTTCGTCTTTTGCCATGTTTACCACTTCAGAAGCAAGTTTTTGTGCATCTTCTTTAAGCGTATTCATCTTCCAGTTTCCTGCTACAATTTTTTTTGCCATTTGATTTACTTTTTTTATTTATTTAAATAAGCCTGAAAACATTTACAGGCTAGAAAATTAATTTCTAATGTTAGTTTTACAATCCTCTACAAAAGTGTAGAATAAATAAGATGATTCAGAACTAAGTGCCAAAAAAGTTTATATGACAAAAAAAGAAAAAGTGGCTGAAATAATCAGAATACTGGATGAATTATATCCTGAAGTACCTATTCCCTTAGATCATCAGGATTCATACACTTTATTGATAGCAGTTTTACTTTCAGCACAATGTACTGATGCAAGAGTAAATAAAATAACTCCTTTACTTTTTGCCAGAGCCGATAATCCTTACGATATGATTCTGCTCACGGTAGAAGAAATAAAGGCAATTATAAGACCTTGTGGGCTTTCTCCAATGAAGTCTAATGCGATATGGAATTTATCTAAAATTCTAATAGACAAACATGGAGGTGAAGTTCCAGGTAATTTTAAAGACTTAGAAGCATTACCGGGAGTAGGGCATAAGACGGCATCGGTAGTAATGTCTCAGGCTTTTGGGCAACCTGCATTTCCAGTAGATACTCACATACATAGATTAATGTATCGCTGGGGGCTCTCAAACGGAAAAAGTGTAGAACAAACAGAAAAAGACGCAAAAAGGCTTTTCCCTAAGGAGAAATGGAATAAGCTACACTTGCAGATTATTTATTACGGTAGAGAATATTGCCCTGCAAGAGGTTTTGTATTAGACAAATGCCCAATTACTAAAAAATTTGGCAGACAAAGTTTTATAGATAGCCTCAATAAAAAACCTGTAAAGAAAAAGGCATAAAAAAGCGAGTTTAACGGCTAGTTAAACTCGCAATAATTTACATTAACTGTTAG